>JAKEIJ010000193.1 GCA_022545805.1 Nitrosotalea sp.
AAATTACTAAAAAAGAGGTGAATGATCAAAGAATGAATTGCCCAGAATGTGATGCAACAATAAAAATTCCAGACGATGCAAGTGTTGGAGAGATAGTCTCATGTCCTGATTGTGGGGCAGATTTTGAGATTGCTTCCAAGAATGGCAGCGTATGCGAATTAAAGCATGCTGAGAAAGTTGGCGAAGATTGGGGAGAGTAAATGCCCAAAGTTCGAATCGTGTTCGATAGAGTAAGATTAGAAGAGAAGATGCTCGAGCAAAAAGCAATCGAGCTTGGGCACGATACGAAGATGATTGACGCCAAGACTACCCAATTTACCACTGAAAGTAAAAAAAACGATTATGATTTTGGAGATGTCGTTTTAGAAAGATGTGTCAGTTACTTTCGTGGTCTTCATTTTACAGCAGCCCTTGAATTTTTAGATATTCCAGTGATCAATAGTACCGAGGTTGCAAACAATTGTGGAAATAAAATGTTGACTTCGTTATTGTTGAAAAAACATAACGTACCTACTCCAAAAACATACTTTACATTTTCATCAGAAGCTGCAATGGAAACACTGGAAAAAGACGGCTATCCCCTTGTGATAAAGCCAATCATAGGAAGTTGGGGAAGAGGTGTAGTACCTCTAAGGGACAGGGAAACAGCAGATGCAATAATTGAGGTAAGAGAGCTAAACGATGGGCCATTGGACAGAATTTACTACCTACAAGAGGTAGTATCACGTCCTCCAAGAGACATACGAGCCATATCTGTAGGAGACCAGCTTATCGCTGCAATGTACAGAACATCAACTGGCGGCGGTTTTAAGACCAACATTGCTCTTGGAGCAGAGCCGATTGCATGCGACATTACAAAGGAGTTAGAGGACATTTGCATGAAGGCATCCAAGGCAGTAGGAGGTGGAATCTTGGGAATTGATGTAATGGAAGACGAAAAACGCGGATTTGTGGTACATGAAGTAAATAACACGGTTGAATTCAAGGGATTGTCAAAAGTTTCCAAGAAAAACATCCCAAAAGAAATGATCGACTACGCAATAGGTTACGCCAAGCGATAAATTCCAAAAGTTGAAAAAAATTTTAGAGTTTAAATTATACTATATTATGGTAGGAGAGTATCAATGAAAGTTGGTGTAGTCGGTGCATCTGGATACGTCGGCGGAGAAATTCTCAGATTACTGGTTAGTCACCCACATGCAGAAATTTCCATGGTAACCTCCAGGCAATATGTTGGAGAATACATTTCCAGAATCCAGCCAAGCTTGAAGGGATTTACAGACATGACATTTTCAGAGCTTGATTATGATAAATTAACAGACAAGTGCGATTTGGTATTTACCGCAGTACCACATGGAACTGCAGTAGATATTGTAAAAGCGCTCTATGATAGAGGAATGAAAGTAATTGATCTTAGTGCAGATTATAGACTGCACAATCCTGCAGACTATGACAAGTGGTATGGCTGGCAACATCCTCATCCAGAGTTGCTAGAAAAATCAGTCTTTGGAGTTCCAGAACTTCATAGAGAAGAGATAAAGAAATCACAAATAGTATCATGCCCGGGATGCATGGCAGTAACATCAATTCTTGGACTATACCCGTTGATCAAAAAGAAGATTATTGATACAGAACACATTATAGTTGACTCAAAGATTGGCTCTTCTGGTGCAGGTGCAGGAACTGTTTCCGGTACACATCACGCAATGAGGTCAGGTGTAATTAGACCATACAAGCCAGCAAAGCACAGACATACAGGTGAGATAGAACAAGAATTGAGCCAAGCAGCTGGAAGTAAGATAAAAGTATCAATGAGTCCACATGCGGTAGACATCGTAAGAGGCATTCTTTGTACAAACCATGTATTTCTCAATCAACCAGTTAGTGAAATGGATTTGTGGAAGATGTATCGTGAACAATACCAAAATGAAAAATTCATCAGACTAATACGCGACAAGAAAGGATTTTACAAATTCCCAGATCCAAAGTTTGTGGTAGGTTCTAACTTTTGTGATGTAGGATTTGACATCGACGAAGATAACAACAGACTTGTAGTTCTTTCAGCATCAGACAACCTCATGAAGGGTGCAGCAGGCTCTGCCATCCAGAACATGAATGTCATGGCAGGATTCAACGAAATGGAAGGAATTGCATATTCCCCATTAACTCCTGTGTAAAAAGATGATTACAATAAAGATAGGAGGAAGTGTGGTAGATGGTCTTCACCCTAGTACCATATCAGACATAAAAAAGATTTCAGAGAAAGAGAAACTCATTTTGGTACATGGTGGAGGAAAAGAGGTAACAAAAATTTCTGAAGCCTTAGGAAAGGAACAAAAATTTATCGTATCCCCAGGAGGAGTCAAGAGTAGATTTACAGACAAGGAGACTGCCGAGATATTCACAATGGTCATGTCAGGAAAGATAAACAAAATGATAGTAGGCATGCTGCAAAAACATGGAATCAATGCAGTAGGTCTTTCAGGAGTAGATGGTAAGATAATACAAGCAGAACGAAAAAAGAAGCTAATTGTAATGAATGAAAAGGGTCGCAAGATGGTAATAGATGGAGGATATACAGGAAAGATAAAAGATGTCAACACAGGATTGATTCGTTCTATTTTAGATCAAGGATATGTTCCAGTAATATCCCCTATTGCAATAAGCGAAGAGTGTGATTTTCTCAATGTTGATGGAGACAGAGCTGCTGCATATGTAGCAGGCAAGATGCAATCTGACAAAATATTGTTTCTCACAAACGTAGACGGTTTACTCATGGAAGAAAAACTAGTCAAGAAATTGTCTCTTGCAGAAGCTAAAGAGATCTTGCCAAAGATTGGATTTGGTATGGAAAAGAAGATACTTGCCGCAACCGAAGCATTGGAGATGGGCGTTAAGGAAGCACTTGTCGCAAATGGCAAAAAGGAAAACCCAATATCTGCGGCAATTTCTCATGACAATTGTACGGTGATATCAAAATGACAGAAGATCAATTCATGGGAAATATCTACCAGAGATTTCCTGTAACAATAGAACGTGGGCTTGGAGCTCGTGTATGGGATGCAAGCGGAAAAGAATACATTGACTGTATGGGAGGATATGGTGTTGCACTAGTGGGCCACTGCAATCCCCGAGTAGTAAAGGCAATCAAAGATCAGCTTGACAAAATCATAACAGTACACAGTTCTCTATACAATAAGACAAGGGAAACATTTCTTGAAAAACTGATAAAGATTGCACCAAAGAGCCTAAGCCAAGTTTACCTAAACAACAGTGGAACAGAAGCAGTAGAAGCTGCAATCAAGTTTGCACGCAAGTTCACAGGGAAGAAGAAAATGGTTGCAATGAACGGATCATATCACGGCAAATCACTTGGTGCGTTATCAGTTACATTCAACCAGAAATATCGTAAGGCCTTTGAACCACTTGTAGATACTGTAGGATTTTCATCGTTTGGAGATATTGAGGCATTACGAAATACAGTTGATTCTGATACAGCAATGATAATCATGGAGCCAATTCAAGGAGAAAGTGGAATCAATGTTGCACCAGATGGATTTTTGCAACAGGTCAGAAAGTTATGTGATGAAAAAGGAATTGTTCTAGTATTTGATGAGATCCAAGCAGGCCTTGGAAGGACTGGAAAGATGTGGGCAAGTCAACATTGGGATACAGTACCTGACATAATGTGTCTTGCAAAAGGAATTGCAGGAGGTGTACCAATGGGTGCAACCCTAGTGAGACCAGATATTTTGGCATCAATTAGCAAGGGAGAACAGTCATCAACATTTGGAGGCAATCCGTTGTCATGTGCGGCAGGAATTGGTGCAATTGATGCACTTACAGAGGACAATCTGGTTGATAATGCAGAGAAAAACGGAAAGCTGTTCAGAGAAGGACTAGAAAGACTAAAAGAAAAACACAAGATAATTCGAGAGATAAGAGGCAAGGGTTTGATGATAGGAGTAGAGATGAAGTTTGAAGTAAAAGACATACTGTTTGACGGTATTGCAAATAATCTATTACTGCTTTATTCTGGCAAGAACATATTACGATTGTTGCCACCACTTGTAATATCAGAATCAGACATAAACAAAGCTTTAGAAACTCTGGATGTAATACTGACAAAGGAGGAACAGAGAAGAAATGTCTAGAGACAAAACAGACGATACAATAATCGAGATGTTAAAAAAAGATTCTAGGCAGTCTTTTGTAGAAATTGGCGAAAAACTAGGATTGTCAGAATCAGCAGTAAGAAGAAGAGTAAAGAACCTCACAGATGGAGGTACAATCAAGAAATTTACAATAGAAACAGGAGATGCAAATTCTACCAGCGCGATTATTTTGATTTCAGTTGATTCATCGACTGATACATCAAAGGTGTCTGCAAAACTTTCGAAGCTACGCGGAGTACATACCGTATTTGAGATAACAGGTCAATATGACATTGCTACAATAATCAAGGCTCCAACAATTACAGACATCAATGTATGCATAGATGAACTGCGAAAGGTTCAAGGCGTATTTGATACCAATACTGTCATAATATTGCGCACAGTGACATAAAACGAATTTCGTTATACAGTTCTGAAAATCGCCGATAATCGGTTCAAAAACAACAAAACTAGACGATTTCTGTACGAATATGTTTATATTTGTAAAACCCATATAAAATTT
>JAKEIJ010000194.1 GCA_022545805.1 Nitrosotalea sp.
AAGAAGAATGTGCAATTATGGTCATCAAGAGAAATAGATGATCAGACTTTCTTTAGTTCTATTGAGTATCTTCTGATAACGAGGACTATGACGATTTAGGATGTAATTGAGGGTACTTTTCTTGAAAGAAATCCTGCTATGAATATTAGCACTCCTAGAATACCAATAAGACTTCCTACAAATTCCATAGTATCTTTGAGATCTGCTTGTGTTGGTGCCAAGATGAAACCAAGTATGATACCAGCTATTATCATCGGTATCCCCACGCCTACAGAGATTTGTTTTGAAGCCATCTCCTCTTCGGTCTAGTAAAAATCTATATGAATTTTATGTAATGCGGCCATTGTCCGGATTAGCAGTCGGCTCTTATTTTTGGTCCATAGGTAGAGAAAATGACTAAAAAGATCTGCGACTAGATTATTGTTGTATTTAGATTAAGAATTAATCGTGATTTTGTTTTCCTTTATTTTGTTTTACTTGAATTTTTTCATGGCCTTTATCATGTGGCATATTTTGTTGTTCTGAGTCAAAACTTACTTGCGGTATCACCGGAGACTCTGTTTTGTTGCTGTTATCTTGCGGTTGATTAAGATTATTGTCATGGAATGAACTTGGTTGGTCTATTTTTTTGTCTTTATGTGATTGAATGGAATTTGATTTATTGATAATAGGAAGATTTGCTGCTGTTACATTTGATAGAGGTGTAGATGAAAAATTTGAATTTTTATCATGGAATGAATTTGGGCGTTCTATTTTCCTGTCGTTATGTGGCTGAGTAGAATTCTCGCTATTTGAAGAATCTGTCTTGATGTTACCAGTTGTTGTGACATTTGATTGATTTGTAATTGGGAGATTTGTGGTAGTTACATTTGATGAGTTTGAAGTTGTATTTGCCTCAGTATTATTTTGAGTATTATCACTAGATTGTGACTGCGATTCTACCTGATTACCATTATTTTTTTCTGCCTCTTTTTGGTATGCATCTAGTGATTTGATTATTTTCAAAGCCTCATCAACGTTACCCTCTGCTACAAGTTTTCGTAATTTTACAACCATTTCTCCAGGATTTTCTACAGATGTTTGATTAGACTCGGTTGTAGATTTTGTAATATTCGAGCTCAATGTAGTAACATTTTGAGTTGCGTTTAGAGCGTTTATTTTATCAAATCTTTCAATTTGTTTCTCTGTGAAATCTTTGGCTCTATCAGTGGTTCTCTTTTGTGCTACTTCCGAAATAGAATGATGTGCATCAGAAATTAATTGGTTTGCGATATCAAGTGACTGAGTTGCTTCATTAATCTTACCTGCATCAAGATCTTGTTTTGCTTCTGTAAGTGATGTGTCAAATTGTGTAAAATTAAAATCGACATGGTTAGTTATTGCTATGGTTTGAAGTGTCTCGGCAATTTTTTCTAGTCGAGTAATCTCGCTCTGTAACTGTATTACACCTACACGCTTTTCATCATTTGTTCCTGTTGTATTAAGAGAGTTTATCTTATCATTTGTGGTCTTGAAGAAATTCATTGCTGCAAGAAAGTGTTGCTTGGCAGATGTTACATCTTGTGCACTAGCTGCTGCAGTAAGAGCATCTGTCTCGTCAGACCCTTGTTGATATAATGAAATGATTTCGCTTGGGGCATTTGGAATTTGGGATATACTGATGTTTAGATTGCTTCTTGCATGTGTGGCAATGTTCACTAATGTATCCAGCTGGGGATCTGCAAAGGATTGGATTGGGCCATTCAGGACTAGTGTTACTACAAGTGCTACAACAAGGATTGTCAAACTCTTCATTTCTGATCCTCCGTTTTCTTCAGTCTAATGAGGTTGTGTTGGTCAACCTTTTCTATTTCAACAACATCTTCTCTTTCAAGTCGTTTGACGGCACGCCACATTGTTGTTCGTGGCAGCAAGAATTTCTTGCGCAATTCACTTTCGTATACTTGACCCCCTTTTTCAGAGATGAATGCTATAATCTCCTTGTCATCTTGGCGTAGATCTGGCTTTAGTCTGTAAATTGTCTCTTTTTCTGGAGGGACGTAACCGTCATTTTTCGAGATTTCACTAGGAGTGACGATCATTTTCTGCGTTCTTGTTTTTTTCATGATTATGATTCCCGCTATTGCTGCTGCGATAACACTTCCACTTAGAAGATAGATTGACATGTTATCAGAGGAATTAGGCGGGTGGTTGTCAGATGAATTTGTTGGAGGTTTTGAAATTGTAGCTTGTTCTTGTAAGGCAATATTCTTTGCTGAGTTTGCAAGAGATTCTGCATCGGCATATTTTCCTTGATCAAAATCAGATTTAGCTTCTGCAAGCTTTGCTAGAGCCAACGGAGTTTTTGCACCGGTAGAATTCAAAGTATTGATAAAATCTTGAGCTTTTTGAATTGCCAGAGTAGCAGTCTGGCTTGTACCCAGAACGCCAAAGACGTAGTTGATATCTGATGTACCGCTTGGTAATGATATGAGCGACTGATCATCAACTACCTGCATGTTTAATGGAGACTCGCTCATTCCTACAATCACAGTATTTTTTGGTAAAAGTACTGAATAATCAACAGGAGAATTTACATGAAAAGTCCAGGTCTTTCCGTTTTTCGATATCAAATCAGGAGTATCGTAATCTACCTTGATTGTAGAAGCTCCCAATGTTGCCACTGTTACAGCATTTGTATCCACCTTGTTTGAAAGCAAGGTTCCGTTTTCGTCTTGTACTACAAGGTTTTCAATGCTGGTACCATATGTGTTCATACTGAAATCTGGCGATTGTGGATCTACATCAGTTTGATAGAAAACATGGGTTGTACCGTCTGCATAAATCGTAAAATCAAGAACCTTAGGGCTGCCTATGGCATACTGGACAAAGGATGAGAGTGTAAGCAAAAGAAAGCATACAGCTACAACTGGAGCCTTGACCATTGTTGTGAGGATATAATGGATCCTTACAAAAATCATTCCTTCCGGTAACGCTTCCTGTACCTCAACTACTTGATATCCCTGCTGCATATCTAATACCTGAGGTTAAGGCCTTGCATTACACCCTGGAATCTTTGGAATTCTTGGAAGAATCTTATTCCCTTCTCAGTGACTCTGAAGAGCCTATTTCTTTCGGCTTTCATTGACTCTACTAATCCTGCATCTATCAATTTCTGGCATTTTTCAAGCACAGCATAATGTGATAGGTTTGCTCTTCGGGATATTGCAGAGACGATCACTCCTTGTGTTCCTCCATCCATGGTTACTCCAAGGATATCGGCTATGATGCCCATTTCGGACCTGTATTGTTGTTTTGACATGGAGGTATTATGGAACCGATGTTTTATGAGGGACATCATGAAATCCCACAGCGGAACGCATAGCGGAACGGTTGTTTCAGGGCTTGGAACGGTCAATTTTTCACATATTTTGAAGCGGGGGAAGGAAATCAAGTAGGGATTTTATATGGTAAAAAAATAACCGGCTAGGAAGGAGGTGCAACGGTGAGCTTTAACGACAGTGGTTTTGGTGAAAGCCCAAGCCGAGAATACGGCAGAGATAGACGATATGGAGGCGGTCGAAGATTCGGCGGAGGTCGAAGATTTGAGGATAATAGACCAAAACCAGTAGAAACTGGCAAGGAATATGACGTATCCATAACTGAGATCAGCAGAAAAGGAGACGGTATTGCAAGAGTTGAAGGTTTTGTTATATTCGTCAAAGGCGGGCAAGTAGGTCAGAACGCAAAAATAAAGATTACACAGGTAGGCGGACGCTTTGCTACTGCTGATGTAGTAGGCGAAGGAACCCCTCAGCCAGCAACAGAGTAAATCTAGTTATCTGGGAAAATTTTATTCTCCTTAATTTTTTATAATTTCGCAGTTCTCTTTTTGATTAATTCTACAATTTCCAGTTTTCGTTTGATGTCCATGTTTGGTTCCATTGTAACGTATACAGTCTTGTGTTTTGGGTAGATTACAATCTGAGTAATCTTCTGACGCTCAATATGCACATAATTTACCGGTCCAAGGCTCTTGTCAAACTCTTGTCTAATTTTTCTTCTCATTGCTACTTGCTTGCAGAAATGCTCTTCTTCCTTTTGTGACTTTAGCGAAGTCTTGCCTTCCTTCATTATTGCCTCGGATATGTTTCCCTTCAGATCTATTATTGCAGCAAACCGCATCATCTGATCCAATCCAATGATGTCCTCCACTATTGGAAGCAAGTTTACTTTGTTCTTCAACTCGAACCAAAGGACTTAGGTCTCTAAATATATCTCAATCTCATTAGCAGCCATTTTGATCCAAGTTGTTCCAGCAGCGTGAAACCAGATTTGGATCAGTTTTAGTTTACTAACTTTTTATATATTAAAATTAACAATAACCCGTAAGCGATATGTTAGACAAATTTCGAAAGAAAAAGGATGGATCTGTATCTCCAAGACCTGACGATAAAGTCGCTGACCAATCAGGTAAGGTATTTCAATACGAGCCAGAGATGGGGAATGCAAAGGCATCTGAAGTCATGGAGGAATCTCGTTTTCGCGCTTCAGAACAAGTAAAAATACCGGAACCTATTCAACAAACTCGTATGAGCACGTCAAGCGAGGATATAGGAATCAAGGCATTGATGGATAAGAGGACCAAACTAGAAGAAGCCATAGACTATGTTGGTCTAATGATTAAGGACCTTAAAGACAAGCGAACCAATCTAGAAAAAAACATCGAGGATGAATCAGTAGATATCAAGAATCTAAAGGAGAAACTTGTCAAAGTAGGTCAATACATTGAAGAAGAAAAGCAAGGCATCAAGACCTTACAACAGAAAAGAGGCGAGG
>JAKEIJ010000195.1 GCA_022545805.1 Nitrosotalea sp.
GCAATGTGTCATGTATCACCTCAAGATATCGCGGATCTTTTGAAAGTTGGTACGCCTCGGCATATACGGGTGGTAACAATGCATTGTCATAGAGCATCTTTTCAAAATGTGGCACAAGCCATCTAGAATCAGTAGAATATCTGTGAAATCCACCACCGAGTTGATCATACATTCCCCCATTTGCCATCTTGGTCAGAGTCTTGAAAACAAACTCTTGGAATTTTGCAATTCCAGACAGTTTGGAATATCGCAACATAAAGGATAGGTTTGATGCGTTTGGAAACTTGGGAGCTTGACCAAATCCCCCGTTAGTATTGTCTGCAATCGACAACAAGTTTACAGCTGCTTCATCAAGAATTGACCTTTCAAGTTTGGAATCAAGTGCAACAGACTCTGTTTTTTGTAAAGTGTTGACAAAATTTTCTGCGGCTTGTTCTACATTGCCAGGTTTTTCTTTCCAGGCTTGAGCAAGTTGTAATACCAGACTTCCAAATCCAGGTCTTCCATAACCGTCAAGAGGTGGAAAATATGTTCCAACATAAAATGGTCGTTGGTCAGGAGTCAAAAACACGCTGAGTGGCCATCCACCACTACCAGTAGTCAATTGACAGACTTTTTGATAAATATCATCGATATCAGGTCTTTCTTCCCTGTCTACTTTGATGTTGATAAAATTCTCATTCATTGCCTTGGCAATCTCTTCGTTTTCAAAGGATTCATGAGCCATAACATGACACCAGTGACAGGCGCTATACCCCACACTTAGAAAGATGGGCTTGTTTTCTTTTCTTGCTTTTTCTAGTGCTTCTTCTCCCCATGAATACCACTGGACCGGGTTTTCAGCATGCTGTAAAAGATACGGACTGGATTCTTTTATCAGGTTGTTTGGCAATACAATATCATACAAGAAAATTACAGTATTTGTATTGATCTCTTTAACAGAAAGAATAATGTTCCATGCTTTTGGTGTAAGATTTAAGCAATGAAATTTACTCCCGTTTTTCTAATATTGGTAATTTCTGCACTAGGTATCACGATATCTACGGGGTATGCATTTGCCCAACAAGATTATGTATGCAAGCCTCATACTATTTGTGCTAGTCCGGGAGATATGTTGCAGTATAGTATCACATTTAGGAATATCAACAGTTCTCAAACCTTTACTTTCGGAGATATGGTTAATGCAAGTAACATCAAGGTATTACAGAGTCAAGTGAATGTAAACGGAGTTCAAAATACTTCATTGATTCTAAACTTGGGAACAGGATTTGCACACAGCGACCAGGATACAAGTCAAGTAAGACCGTTTCTTGAGGTCTTGGCATCTCCAGTTCAATACAACAAGTCAGATATCGCAATCACCCCACTAATCACAGAGTTTAACGGTTTCAAGAGAACAAGCATTGCGGCATTCTATTCTACAGAAAATAGTACATCAAAGATCGTATACGATATTCAAACAGGTATTTTATTAGAAGAGCACTCTTCATCAATAGTAACAATTGGAGGAAATCCAGTGATTGTTGATTTCTCAGACAAGTTGTCAAGAACCAACATGATAAATTCAGATTCTGATGGAATCAAAAGTAATAATGTTTCAATACCAAAATGGATCAAAACCACAGCAAAAAGCTGGTCCCAGGGAGAGCTGCAGGACTCTGAATTTACCAATGCAATCCAATATCTGATATCAAAGGGAGTAA
>JAKEIJ010000196.1 GCA_022545805.1 Nitrosotalea sp.
AATTTTTCACCGCTTGGATCTTCAAATGTTATTGATGCATACGGTGTAATCAGAGAAGTTTGGTAAACATAATCTCGAATTTTTGATCCTGCCTTGGAGTAATCACCTTCAAGAACAATGCTTACCGCGAGTCCTGTTTTTGATCCTTCTTTTGTAGTATGTTTTTGTATAACCGGTTTATTTTTCTGAATATCAAGTAACATTACAAACTCATCAAGTGTTTTACCATCAGAACAGCTCTTTACAGTAACTGGTTTGTTTGTAGTGATCTGACCATACAATATTGCCATGGTAGCACCAAGACCAAACATGCCTCTTGCTTGCTTGAGACCAAACTTGGAACCATAAAGGACAGTACCAAAAGCAAGTGGAATATGTTCTGCATCAATTCCAGGACCATTGTCTTTGACAGTCAAGATGTAGTGTTTTGGATCTGCTTGTTCAGGATCCACTGCTTTTATTGAAAGATGAATATCGGGAAGTATTTTTTTATGATCACATGCATCAAGTGCGTTTTCTACAAATTCTCTAACCGAAGTGTAAAGTGATCTGGTAGGATTACTAAATCCTGCAAGGTCTCTATTTCTATAAAAGAACTCACTTGGAGATATTTGGCTAAAGACTTCTTTACTCAAGTATGTTTCCCCCTTCCCAAAGTTGAAGTCTTTCTAACTTTTGTCTACGCCTTGATTCCTGTAAATCATTGTAAACTTTTCCATGAGTACTGCCACTTGAAATTGAGGTTATTGCAGTTACGGCAGACTTTAGCTGTGTGCCATCTCCAATTATGGCTACGGTCCTACCATAAACAGATACTTTGGCACCGCTTAGATCTTCAATGTTTTTTCTGACACGGCCACCTTCTCCTATTATTCTGCTCTTTATTCGTTCAATCTGTGCAGACGACTTGCCAGCAAATTGTCTCAAGTCCATGACATGTAATGAGGTTTCCTCTTGAACAAGACGCATAGCGTTTTCTGCTGAGAATCCTCGACCTATGGCCAGCACAATTTCTTCAGCCTTAAATGGCATTATATTTTCAACGTCACCCACTCCCTTTATGACTGTCTCGCCTGTTTGACCGTCAATGGTCAATGAAACAGAGCAGATTTTTTCTATTTTGGTTTTTATCTTTCCAGCTTTGCCAATTAATACTCCAACGCGATCAACTGGAATTAAGATTATTTTTTCAAAGATCATTTTGTAACCCTCTCAAATACGTCAATTGGATTGTCCACTGTTAGTCCTCTCTTAACAAAGAATCTAGTAATATTACTAATATCTCTTTCAAGAAATTCTTTTGTTTTTGGATGCCTTATATCTACCGCAGAGCCAAAATCAAAAACTACTGGTCCTTGTTCTGTCTTGAAAATATTATATTCTGAAAGGTCGGCATGGACAAGTTCTGCTTTGTGATACAGATCTGAAATGATTTCTATTGTCTTTTCATAATCAGAATAGTTTACCTCGGATTCAACCAATGTATGAGACGGAACACCGTGGGATCCTACAAATTTCATTATTAGAACATTTTTTACCACGGTTACTGGTTCTGGACATGGAATTCCAGAGTTAAAAGACTTGCTCAAATTACGATATTCTTTTTTGGCCCACAACTCTACAAGAGATCTGGTACCTCGCTTTATTCTGGTAAATCTTGGATCTCCAATTAGGTAAGGATAACGTTTCTTAAAGTTAGATGTAGTTACAAGATAAATTTTTACGGCAAGATCTAAGCCAGATGGATCAACTGCCCAATACATTTGGGACTCTTTTCCTGCACCCACTGCACCATTTACATATGAAATAATGCCATTATTTATGAACCGTGAGAGAATCATTACAGTCGATTTATCAAAGACAGCTTCGAGCACTTTGTCTTTGTCAAATACATCCTTCTCGGTTTTTCGTCCTCGTTCTTTTCCAACAAGCCTAAGGTTCATTTTTTTTGCTAATTTGTCTTGGAGGCCAAGATCAGATTCTTCAGTAGATGAATCTTCGGATTCGTCAGTGGCAGAATCTTCTGATTCATTGGTTATTTCAGATAAATCCAGATCATTTTCTTCTATGACCCCATCTTTGAATTCATCTGCAGAATCTTCAATCACTTTGATTTGCTCCTAATGACAACACAGATGATAATACGAACCTTGTAAAATTGATTACTGTTAGAAATCTTGCGGTAAGAGTCCCTTTTGTTTTAACACTTCAACTTGTGAGAGTGTATATCTCCAAGTAATGTCTCCACGATCGTCTGCCTTAAAATCCCAAGGAGCAATTGTTACAACATCATTATCTCGTATCCAGATTTTTCTTTTTAGTTTTCCTCTAATTCGACCCATTCTTGTCTTGTCATCAGTACATCTTACAAGTATGTGATCACTACCCAAAAGTTTTACAACTCGTCCTAACAGTTCACCTTCTCCCGGTAACTGCATTTCTTTCAATTCACTTTCGTTTAGTACTTTTCGCTTACCCAAAATTCTCAGACAACAATGTGTTCAGTATGTATATAATCGTTGTATTTTCAAAACTTGAAAACTATGAGAAAAGGAATTCCTTCAATTTCTTTTACGCCTTTTGCAGATCCTATTCCCAGTTTAATTGAAAGATCAATTGTTTTTTTACCTGCCATGTTGATTATTGAAGAATTACGTAGAAGAGATTCGGCCTCTCTTTCATCAACTATACGATCTTCATAGTAACTCTTTGTAATGCGTATCTCCAGATCAGACTGTCTAAGTGTTTTACCAACTAATTCAGCGTCGCAAATATTCAGCATCCTATTTCGCTGTTGGTTTACTTGTTTGACTGCAAAATTCATTTATGCATATTGACCCTTGAGTGGGGATCTGGCTCCACATGCTTCACATTTGAGTAGAGTCACCCTGTTTTCTTTTTCTACTCGAGTATCAGGACTTTTGCAAGTAGGACATTCCACATACTCCTTGAGATACCTATTCAAAAGAGCTGAAAATTCATGAGGATCTTTTTTACCTACAAAAACTGCCTTGTCACCTCCAAATTGAGCTGGAGTTGCAAACTCCTTTGAGAGGTATTGCAGAAGCTTTTCAGGATCTCTTCGCAGTATCTTTGGAAACTCTGAAAAGTTTCTGAAGAACGTTCTATTACCTTGCCACATGATATCGACTTTAGGAAGTTCAAATCTTGATGTAGAACCAGTCTTGGTTTGAGATACTTTATCCTGAATATTCTTTAGTAATTTTTCATATTCGGCTTTTGTCAACTATTTTGCTATCAAAATCGCTACCTATATTGATTTACATGACACTAGTCTTTGTCTTTAATTAAATCCGGTTCAGACAAGACCTGATCTGGATGGAGTTCTGTTTACCAATACCCGAAATCTACTGAGCATCATTTCAAGTTCTTTTTTTCTGTCTTGTACATCTTGTGCTCCTTTAAATAATTCAATCAGCATTTTTGAATTCATATCAAGATCTACATCTTGAAGTAATTTTGCACCACCCCTGAGTACCTCGGCTGCGTTTACCATCATGGATATAGTGGCCAGATCAGATGGGCTTTTCTCCAATTTTTGTAGGCAATCAAGTACAAGCCGAGTCAGTCTCGAACATTCTTCTAGAAATATGTTCTCGTACGGTTCAATCTGTGCCATACATTAGTACCGTACATATTCCCCATTTAAGGGAACCGTATTGTGTAAAAAATCATCATAATGACAATAGGGTTATTTTTTTCCATAACAGGTCTACCAAGAACTTATCCATACGTCCCGGACAGTATAATCAATGCCAAGAAAAGAATACAAGACAATCACTGTAAAATCAGAGGCTTTCCAAAAGTTTGTTAGGGCCGTAAAGGAAGCGAAAAAAGGCGATCCTTCTCTAGATAACAGTTTATTCCTGAATTCACTCATAGCCAAATACCAAAAGGTCAGAAGATCGTCCTGACTTGGAGGATCAGGAATGTATCAGAAGGTAATAGGTATGACAAATTGAGTTGATAGTATGTCAGTCATAGAAACCCCCAGTACTCCATCACTTGTAGAAATGTGGCAGTTTATAGATAGAAATCTAAATCCCATAGGCATGATGCCAGACAAGGCAAGTTTGGATTATATGCAGACTTGCAGACTATATCTACGATTGAGAAAACAAGATAGCAAGTTCAGAGATACGGTACAGGCACAGATTCTAAAAAATGAATTGGCACGCGCTTTGTTAGATACACTAGTAAATTAGAAAAAACATCACATGAGCAATTGGCCAAGTCTTGTAATCAAAAAAATCATCATAACTTACTAGTAAGAACAAGGCAAGTCAATTGTATATTGAGATCATGTAAGAATATTATAGAAAAATAGAACTGCAGACAGGAAAATTGATTTGGAAAAAGAAGAAAATTGTACTAAGGCTTTCCTATTCGGAAGACATTAGTACCACATTTTGGGCATGTGCCCTTTACCGCAGGTCGTCCGTTCTTTAGCTTAACTTCCTTTGGGTTTGAGATGTCGACTTTTTTTCTGCATTTTACGCAGTATGCTTGAGTCATTTCAACTTCTTACGAAGGAAGTGGTATATAGCAAGACGCTGTAAAAATTATTTCACTATACACTAGAGGGTGTTAAATTTTTACATGGTCTAATTCAGATCATAGATCTAGTTTTTACATAAAAAGAGAGATTTTTATGATATTTCTTATGAGGAAAGGATCCAACTCCATGAAATTAACAAATTGGGCATAAGAATAAGCAAATTGTAGAATGCAGTTATGCTTTTAAAAGCCACAAAGAGACTCACTTGAATGGCAAGTAAGAAGGGCATAGTTATCACGGCTGTTATACTAGCAGCCATTGCAGGAGCAAGTTTTGTAGTCTGGTTCCTACCACAAAATCACGGCTCTTCTGTAATAATCTCAGATTACAAAAGCGAGTTAGATAGCGTAAAAGAACGACATTCTCTCATCATTACAGATATGGACTCAAATCTCAAAGGACTATTAGGCAAGAGCATATCCCCAGATAACTTTACAACCCAAGCCCAGATCTCATCATCCCAGGTTACCTCATTGGTAAGTGAGATGGTGGAAAGTAATCCCTCAACTGAATGGAAACTAAGCTATGGAGCATACTTTGAATCTCTCAAAAAGTACAACGACTACCTAGCTGAGACAATATCACTTGCAAACAAGATCAAGGAAAATTCATCTACTGCAGACATTAATGACGAGGTTACAAAGGTCAATGCTCTCAAGCTAGAGTCAGACTCTTTGGCATCAAAGTCAAACCAGACTCGTCCATAAAATTATCAAAAGCATGAGATAGTAAGATATCTTGAAGCATTTGTAAAAATTGATAGAAACTACATTAATTAATAGGAAATGCGATTTTGGTCTATACAATGTCAACAAAAGAGGCTGAATTACAAAGTGGGACAACTGAGACAAAGACCAGCAGACTCTTGGTTATCTGTGTTGACAGAGACGATGATATTGGAAGTAAGGCAGGTGTTGTCACTCCAGTAATAGGACGCAATGCCTGCATTGAAGCAGCGCAGAGACTGGCATTAGAAGATCCAGAGGATGCAGATTCCAACTCAATTTTTGCTGCTGTCAAGACATTTGAGGATTTGACAAGTAAGGGATACCAGGCAGAAGTAGCATTAGTTTCAGGTACACAACACAAAGGGGTACAGGGAGACGAAAAAATTGTTGCACAAGTAAAGACAATTACAATGAAGTTTGCTGCAAACGGTGCAGTCATAGTATCAGACGGAGAAGATGATGAAAGCGTCATACCAATAATTCAAAATGTTTTACCCATAGTTTCTGTAAAAAGAGTGGTAATGCGGGCAAGTAGATCAGTAGAATATTCTTATGCAGTACTTGGAAGATATCTCAAGACAATAGCATTTGATTCAAAATACTCCAAGTTCTTTTTAGGAGTTCCTGGAATGCTTTTACTAATAGGTGGAGTAGCAACAGTTCTTGGACTGACCAGAGAAATTTTTGCAGTCCTAGTTAGTATCTTGGGAGGAGCATTTCTGATAAGAGCCTTTGATGTTGACAGGGCATGGACAAATTGGAACAAGCCAACACCTGGAGGATTCATACGAACATTTACTCTAGTGGCAGGAATTGTCATGATCCTTGCATCACTTACAGCTGGCATTGGATCTGCAGTACCTGGTGTTACTACAAAACCTGATAGCATTTTGAAATTAGTTTTGAATCAGCAAACAACCGGACTCTTTGTAGCAGGAATGCTACCTTTCCTGTGGATGGGAATAGGATGTATTTTCGGTGGTTCATTGTTGAGCAGTTGGTTCAAGGGAAGTATTAGATCAATTACAGATATTCTAAGACTCATTGTACTAGTTACACTATATCCAGTTGTTTCTCAATTCACTACAATCATGATAAAAGGAGAAAGTCCGTATACTCTGATTCCCCCACTACTGCTGGGTCTTGCAGTAATACTGATATCAGCATCCTTACTCTTCCATAAATATAGAAAGAAGAAGGGTGGCGAAGTACTATCAGAATAAAAGACAAAGTTCTCAACTTGGGTGGATTTTACAGCCTATACTCTAAGAGATTAGAAAGTGATATCCAAAGCGGAGAGATGCCAAAACACATTGCTATAATTCTTGACGGAAATAGGAGGTGGGCAAAACGCAATCTTATCATGAAGATAGATGGTCATTTCAGAGGCGCTGATGCGGTAGAAAAATTACTGGATTGGTGTGAAGAGCTAAATATCAAAATAATCACCTTGTATGTGTTATCAGCAGAAAATCTAAACAGAAAGGATGATGAATTGGATTATCTCTATGAATTGATAAATGAAAGATTACACAAGTTGTACAATGATCCAAGAATACACAAGAACCGAATGAAGGTAAAGGCAATTGGTAGCATTGATTTGTTACCAGATTTTCTAAAAGAGATTCTCAACAAGCTTGAGGATGCCACAAAAGATTACGATGATCATTACCTAAACATTGCAATAGCTTATGGAGGACAAAATGAACTCGTTGATGCAATCAAGAAGATAGGGTCTAGAATCAAAGATGGATCTCTTGATGTAAATCAGATAGATAAAGAAGTAATCGAATCTAGTCTGTACACTTCACATTTACCACAGTCATCTCCAGATATGATACTACGAACGTCTGGAGAAAAACGATTGAGTGGTTTTCTACTTTGGCAGAGTGCCTATAGTGAACTTGTCTTCATGGATGTATATTGGCCAGAATTTAGAAAAATAGATCTCATGCGTGCAATTAGGACTTTTCAGAAAAGAGGCCGCAGGCTTGGAAAATAGAAATACTGGAGATAAGAAACTCCTTGTGTAAATGTTAGAAGAGAGATCTGCAGGTTCAATCATTTATCGTCAATCGTCTGAAGGAAAGATGTACTTACTTTTGAACTACCCCTCAGGCCATTGGGATTTTGTCAAGGGAAATATTGAGAAGGGTGAGACATTCAAGCAAACGGTTCTAAGAGAGATAAGAGAGGAGACTGGAATATTAGATATCACATTTGTAGACGGATTTGAAGACAAGATAGAATATCATTATCAGCGAGACGGTCAAGTAATACACAAGGAAGTTGTTTTCTTTTTATCAAATACAAAAACAGACCAAGTGGTACTCTCACATGAGCATCTTGACTATACATGGTTAAACTTTAACGATGCACTTGCAAAGTTGACCTACAAGACTGCCCAAAAGGTATTCAAAAAAGTTAAAGATCTATGATCTTAGAGTTAGCTCTTGGAGTTTTTGTGCTTCAAATTGAGGATTTTTTGAATTCAGGATAGACCTTCCCACAATGAGATAGTTGGCTCCTGCATCCAATGCATCACTTGGATCTCCGCCCTGAGTTCCAACCCCAGGTGAATAGATATCAAATCTCCCCTTTGCCTTTTTGGCGGACAATTTTATTAATTTTGGAACTGTGGCTCCAACAACTATTCCATCCACATGTAATGAATAGGACCACTTTAGGAAAAGATCATGAATGTTTGATAGTTTTCCACTAGACGGATCTTGTACCTTAAGACCATATCCAAGCTTTGCTCCAGGATGGCTCATGTGCACCAGTGCTATCACACCTTTACTATTACCATGAGCTTTTTTAACAAGTTGTGACAAATTTTCTGGTCCCATTATTGGGTTGGCAATTACGGCATCAAATTCACTGTTCCACAATCTTTGCAAAGTTACCATGTTAGTATTTCCAATATCATTGAGTTTGATATCAGCAATAGTTTGCAAACCAAAATCGTGTGCAGTTTTGTTTATTTTTTTGATACCCATCTCACCCAGAGGTAATAAGAGATGGAAATTAAATTTTATAGCACATAGATATTTTCCAAGTGTTTTAATATTTTTCAGAGTTTGTTTTTCAAGTGACTCTAG
>JAKEIJ010000197.1 GCA_022545805.1 Nitrosotalea sp.
TAAGTGACTCCATGAATTTTGCAATTGGTTTTTGGTATGAAAATTCTTCTAACTTTTTATTAATTATTCTCACTATTTGCATAGAAGCATCGCCATACAAATCTTGGAGTATATTATTCAGATATTCAGGATGTATATAACAATCTGTAATATGACACCGATATCGTTTCTTTAATTCATCTATTACGACATAATAAGCGCCAGAGCCAATATCTAAAAGAGTTTTTTCAAGGATTGTAGATACTAGTCCCCGTCTAACTTTATCAAAGCCAAGGCCTTCTAATGACGAAAGAATGTTTTGTTTCCCTTCAAGCACTTTATTATTTACGCATTCCATTTACTTAAGAACCAGCTAAGATTGTTCTGGATTTTTGTTACTAATTGTACAGGATGTGGAATTTCATTTTAATCTAAATCGAAAGTTATACATCATTTCAGATTAAACAACTAACTTTCCATAATTTTAAAAAAAGCAATTATTGCCGGATCATTTTCCAAGTCCCCAAGATAAGAATGGATTTGTGATATAACAGAATCATAATCCTCCTTGTACACGTCTTTTAGTACTATCTTGAGATAATCAGGATGATCATAACAGTCCGTGATTTTACAATCATAGAGAGAACCAAGTTTTGCCAATACTCGATGATAATTTACATCCCCTTTTCTCATGAGTACAAGTTCCACATATGAAATCAGAGCTATCTTGTCCGGTTCTGGATCCACCACAAGATATTAGGATTTTATTTTATAATACTTTGTATCCTAGAATTTCAAACTAGTGTCAAATAGGCATGAGCATGTACGGTTCCTAGTTATACAAACCAAAAGAACTGTACCGGTTTTTCCCATCAGGTCTTTCCTGACTCTCTTTGAGCAGTTTGGTTATCTGTTCCAAGATATGGTAGGCGTTTATTGTTGCATCGGACTTGTTTTTTGCCCCAACTGCATCACTTTCTACAACGGCGTATCTTGACACCAATTTTAGGTTAACGTGATACTTGTCATTGCTTGCCCACTGTAATACAAATCCACCATCACCTTCTACCACCCCAATCCATCGTAGTGTACCAAACCATTTGCCAAGCAATCGATTTACAACATCTTCGACTTTGACAGTGGTAGGGATGTATAGTTGAATTATTTGTTCAAACTGTAAGTCTTGATTTGAGATTGTTTTGGACAGATTTTCAAGATCAATCCTGGATTTTTTTACAAGTACAGAATCAAGATTCTTTGTAAGCCTGTAACCAGAATCAGTTTTTTTGACTAGTCTTGCATTTTCTAGTCTGTGCAAAGATCTTGCCAAGCTTTGTTGGTGAATACCTAACTTTCGCACAAGACCGTTGAATGTATACTGGTTGTCATTTACGCCACTATCTTGATTTAGCAATGACAAAACTTTCTTGTCGTTTAACTGAAAGTCATCAAGTGACACTTCAGGTGAATTATCAATTATTATCTGCACTAGCTTGTCATCTACCTTGACTTCCTTCTCATTTCCTGGTTTTTCTTCATTTTTGTGAGGGTCTTTAGTATCCATTATTATCTCCAAATACTCACTTTACTTATTTAAAACTAGTTTAGCTTTTATCTCTTGATCAGGCTCTAGCATGACACCGTTGAAGGATTTTATCAAATTACTTGCTTTTTCCATTAATTGTGCATGATTCAAATCAAACCTATTTTTTCGTGATCTTGTATTTCTAGAATTTAATCTGAGTTTATTGTTACAACAAGGACAACGTATCCCAACAGATAATGAATCAACGAATATGCCACATACAGAGCAGGGTCTTTGCCCCACTGCAAATCTATATCCTCCTAGTGGCTTTTTTGCCGCAAATCTATAGCAAATTCCTTTACACTTCAAATTTCAATTCTCCCTTGCTAGTGCAATATACTCCATTCCAAATAAAATAGACTAGCATTAACAAAACCTAGTCACAGGTATTTTATACAACTAGAACGTGTTTATTCCAAAAGACTAGGCTTGTGGTTTTCGTGTGATTGCAATCACTGCAATAACAATTCCTGCAATGCCAATACCTATTCCAGTCATGCTTATCATGTATAGACTATCAGTAGTATTCTTTACTTCTTGGAAGGATTGTACAACATTTGAGACACTCTTTGATGCAGCATCTGCATTGTTTTTTGCATCCTCAATATCGCCTGTAAGTTGGTTTATCAACGTACTCACCTGTCCCATGTTTGTAGTATCAGAAGAGGAAGATCCAGAAGATGGAGGAAAGTTCAGAGAATCAACACTTGCAACATCGTCTAATGGAATTTCATCATCGATTGCTTGATTTTCCACATTACCTTTCAAGACAAGACTATAGGTTCCAACTCGTGTAGGAATCAAAACTGCATGGTACTGACCATCAACTGTACTACTTGGAAGAAAATCAAGTGGTTTTGTTACTCCACCATACTTGACAGAGATTTGCATATCTTTTAGAGCATTAATTACAGGTTGTGCACTATCACCGCTTCCTTTCTTTACAGTCACCTGTGCTGCATTGGGAATTCCAGTGTATACAGGTTCATTGTCCCATCCTACTTGAACAAGATAATTACCATAAACTTTTGTGATGTGCGCCTCAGCTGGCTTGATAGAAATTGGCGATGCAAAAATGATTACCGCTATTACTAGTGAAAAAACAATAGGAACCAAGACTCGATTTATTTTGTTCATTTCTTCTCAGGTTTAAAATCCAAGCCGTGGTCTGAATCTAGTTGCGACAACTACACCTGCAATTGAGACTACTATCAAGATAGCTGGTAATGGAAACTCTGGTACTGCCGGAGGCGTATAACCAGTACTGTTTTCAGCAGCTTCTTGTACATTGTATGTGCTTATCAAAACCGGATGAAGGTTAACATGGACATCTGTCATTATGGTACTTGCATCAGACTTGTTATTTAGATCTTGTATCAGTTTGGTAAGCGCTGTAGAGATTTTGGCATTTGCATCAGACTTGTCCGTGTTCTTTGCAGCAAGATCATTGAATACACTTTGTGCTGTAGTTGCAAGGCCTATAGAGTTTTCATA
>JAKEIJ010000198.1 GCA_022545805.1 Nitrosotalea sp.
AATCTCTGAAGATGTTGGGAGATCTATATCATCCATTGCATTAATGAATATGCAGACGCAGGAAACGCGCGGTAAAAAAGTGACTAAGCCGAGACATAGAATAAATCGTTTGATATTGCCAGATATCAGAAAGATTTCATTTTTTCGCTAGGATGTAATAAATTTTAGGACTTTATTGATGGTGAAGTATGTCTCCGAACCATTTTTAGCATGATGTGTTTCAGGGCAAATCTAGACTCAGACATGAGCATCTTGAGCATAAATTTTGATACTACAGGATTCTGTAGTCCGGTATTTTCTCTTCATCTTTTTCTGAGTCTGAGCTCAGAAATAATAGGGGGACTATCCATGTCATCACTATCCTGTAGCAAAAAAGATGAGTAGCACCGCTACTTATTATTCTATGTCTAGTGACGTAAAGAACCTGAATTAGAAAACCATCTTAACTAATAACAGCAAAAGTCGACTAATAAGTATCTCGTGAATGACTGATATTCATACTATAGGTAACTCAGTAATGAAGAAACCTAATTGCATCAAATTTATCAACAAAGGATGTTTGTCAGTTAGAGTCGTAGAGTAAATTTGTACTTTACTTATTTTTGGAACTCTAGAAAATTGTTGCAGATACGAAAATATTGGAGATGCCATTATAAGCCGCTTGGCACTTTAGTTTTTTCCTCTGAAATCCTTATGACTAATGAATGACCGTTCTTGACATGAAAGGGATAGTGTAACTTCGCCAGTTCAGCAATATTCAAGTCAGAAAAATATACCATGTTATATTTTGCCAATACTATATTGCAATCCAAACAGTATATCTCCTTGAACACCATCAAGATATGTATAGCAAACCTGTATTATTTTAACTAATTTTGAGTCCGGCTAATTTTCATTCTTAGCTAAATGCTGATTCCTTGCATTTTTATTTTCTGCGAGATTCATCTTATCAAGTTTATAATATATCACTTCCCCTCTTCTCTCCACTACTGCGACAATTGCATCTTTACCCATGATATTTATGTCTTGGAGAATCTTTGAGAGAGTCCTTACTCCAGTATTTGTACCTTCATTTATTCCAAACACAACATACTTTGCTGCCTTTTTTTCAAATTCTCCACGGTCATACACTCTGAAGTCTACTCCAAACCCAAATCCTTCTTTCGCCACATAACCTCTGCTTCGAAGATCGCGATAAATCAGAAATTTTGTAAGTATATTCTTATCGAATCTTAAAGCCACTCTCAATAGAGAGTCAAAACTTAGTGGCTGTTTGCCCTTGGAGGCCTTTAATCTATTAGTATGCATCAAATAAAGTGCTTCATAGGGTTTAAGAATGTAATCAGATCTTTCCATTTCGCCATATCCCTTGTTGCGAAGTTGATCTTGGCTTCTTTTATCTTGGATCGTAATTCTGCCCTTTTTGAACAAAGTTCCTTCTACTGTGAATGAAAAATCAGCGGTTGAAGAAATTGCTTCGGCTGAAGACATAACGAATAAATCAGAGCCCCTGACCCCATTTAAGTATTAAAACAGTTGACATGATATGAAAGGTGTAAATTATAGAGAACCCCGTGGAATGCCTTATGTTAGAAGAGAGTATATTCGTGGAAAGCCTCAGCTAAAGATTGCAAAATTTGCTTCTGGTCAGCCAAAGAATGATTATGATTATAAGGTAGAGTTGATTGTCACAGAAGGACTTCAAATCAGACATAATTCGTTGGAGGCTGCAAGGCTGGCTGCGAATAAGACAATGGCAACTGCTGGTGATATGAGTTTCTTCTCAAGACTGACTGTTTACCCCCATGTTGTTTTACGAGAGAACAAAATGATCGCCACTGCGGGCGCTGATAGACTCCAGGAAGGAATGAGAAGAGCATTTGGAAAAGCAATGGGACTTGCAGCTAGAGTTCACCCCCATCAGTCCATATACGAGGCATACGTAACACAGGCTAACTTACCGCTGGCAAAACGTGGCTTGAAGGTAGCATCCAGCAAACTAGGATGTCCAACTGCGATAAAAGTTACTCAACTAAGGGAAATCAAGGCTCAAGAAGAAGTTTAATCTAAGTTTAGTTACTTGGACTCTACCAAGCACAAAGGCTATCTTCATTCTATTATAAATATCGTTAAATCCTTATCTGCTCTTACTATAGAAGAGAACTCTGTATACCCTCTAACATTTGGCATTCGAGATAAATGGTGGCAAGTATGCTCAAATGTTTCTCAATCTGTACTATGGTCTTCAAAGAGATTTTCCCAGGTTCTAACTTTTTACATTGATTATAACCCATTGTTTTGCTGGATTACTTTCCATAGTCATGAAATTGGAAGAGTGGGATATGTTCTCTTCATTTCTCATGTGCACATATCCGAGTTAATGTCTCATGTGTGCGTTAATTCATAACAATTTTGTAATTTTATGGATTTCTGAAATTGTGTGCATCTGTTAGATAACACCGAGTTGTAGAAAATAGGCTCATTTAATGTACTCCTATGTAGTAATTAAGAAGAATTATTTTTTGGATAGGCGAAATGGTAATTCACTTAAATTGTTGTGTTTTCTTTA
>JAKEIJ010000199.1 GCA_022545805.1 Nitrosotalea sp.
CTCTTTAGATATTTTATGAGATCTGGTAACTGTGGATACATAGTAGGCTCGCCTGATAATGAGATTGCGTAATGGCTTGGAAGTAATGATTCATCAAGCTTTTCTTTGTTACTTTTTGGATCTCCGTAATGACCCATGATCAACTTTCTTCTCTCTTCCATCAAGTTAGTCATGATAACTTCTGGGGGTGCTACTTTATCTTCCTGCATCTTCAGAGCACTGTAAAATTCCATTGGTCTCCAACAGTATACGCATCTATTTTCACAAAACATTCCAGCTGGTGAAAACTCCATGCACCTGTGGGTTGAAATGCCATAAAACTTGTGTTTGTAACATTGACCGCCGTCCTTGAATGATTTTTTTGTCCAATGGCATAATTCCACAGTTGCGTGATCTGAAATTCCATATTTTGCCTTTTTTAATTGACTTAAAATCATGGGTTTGATCTGAATGAATTCATTCTCCGGTTCAATAGTCTCTCCAGAACAACTCATGACCATATTTCGTGCTGGTTTTAAATAAATCTAGGGTGTGATTTTATTTCAAAAATGATACACAAGGAGCATTTTCCATTGGAACACAAAGAACTGTGCCTAGATATAGCATTGCGTAAAAGACTACTCCTGCAGCGATTCCCATGGAAATCCACCACATTCTCAGCTTCATATTTGCGATTAGTTTTTTTGTTGCTAATAAACCTAACCTTGATTTTCAGAAAATACCTGATAGTATGATCTGATCTAAAATTTAATTCTGGATCATATTTGCCAGTATTATTTTTGTTCACAAAACTATCTTATATGACGTATTGGTACCTCTGAACATGAATGCTGCAAGAATAATTAAAGTAAAAGAACCTCTAGAAGTTCAATCTCTTGAAACTCCAAAACCTAGAGGTTCTCAAGTTCTAATTAAAGTGGAATCTGCCGGTGTGTGTCATAGTGATATACACCTATGGGATGGTGGGTATGAGGGTCCTGCAGGCTCATTCATGAAAACAACTGATAGAGGCGTCAAGTATCCATTAACTCCTGGACATGAAGTAGCTGGAGTAGTAGAGAGCATGGGAGAAGATGTGGAAGGATTTGTAAAGAATGAAAAAGTTTTAGTCTTTCCCTGGATCGGCGAAGGTTTGTGTCCAGCTTGTAGGGTTGGTGAGGAAAATCTTTGCGACAAGCCCAGATCGTTGGGTGTTTACAATGATGGAGGTTACGCAGAATATGTTCTTGTTCCAAATTACAAATATCTGGCAAAAATAAATGACATGGACACTGATATGTGTGCTCCTTTATCATGTTCAGCTCTTACTGCTTATGGTGCAATCAAGACTGCAAAACTAAATCCCGATGATAATGTGGTGATTGTAGGTGCTGGAGGACTTGGATTGATGGGTATTCAATTGGCTAAAGCAATTAGCGGTGCAAGAATAATTTCATTAGATGTTAATGATGACAAATTAAAAGTAGCAAAACAAAGCGGTGCAGATATTGTCATCAATTCTTCCAAGGAAGATCCTGTAAAAGCTATAATGGAATTAACAGGTAATTTGGGTGCTGATGCTGTAATTGATTTTGTCAATGCTACAAAATCTGTAGAAACCGATATGCAAATTCTGCGACGTAGAGCTCGTGTTGTTCTTGTTGGTCTGTTTGGTGGGTCTCTACAGTTGAATCTTGTAACTATGCCTACTAGGGCATACAAGTTAATGGGATCATATACTGGTTCCATGACTGATATGATTGAGTTAATTTCTCTTGCTCGTAGAGAAATAATAAAACCAGTGATCTCAAACCGATTCAATCTCAATCAAGCAACAGAGGCATTAACAATGTTGAAAGAAGGAAAAATAATCGGTAGAGGAATAATTAATCCATAAACCTACTATGTTCATAGTAAATACTTACAAGTGTATCTAAAAGCAATACCTACTGCTTGAGTTAAGATTAATACTGGATTGGGAAGGATTTTCCTTATGTGGCCCTTGTAGTACAGTGGCGAGTATAGGGGACTGTGGATCCCCGGACAGGGGTTCGATTCCCCTCAAGGGCCTTTTTTATTTAATTATAACAATTTGATAATTGATATTTCTTCAATTGACTAACTTTTTAAAATATTCCAAACTTACTTGACTCCATCTCTTCTTTTATGGCTAATTTGACCTTGAGATTTTTTTGGCTAACCTTATCGCTTAGCCATGTCAAAAACTTGTGTTCTAATCCTTTTCCATTTATCTTCTCAAAATCTGGACCCATTTGATCTGATAGCCTTCTTACAAGAGATTTGTTAACACAAACTACATAGAAATGCCATCCAAAGGCAAATTCTGAATCAGTTACTATGAAATCATTTTCTCCATGAACCATCTTTTCTACATTGCCAAGTGTTGATATGATAGCTTTACTGGTATTTTCATAATCTATAGCTGATACATTGATGTTAATCCTTTCCTGCATCATGCGAATTTACTACGTTTACAAATAAAAACATGACTGATAATTCCACCTAGTGATCAAGTAGATGTTCAACTTCAATGTTGAAAAAAGTCTTGAGAATTCCAATGTAGCTCTTTACCGGGTCTGGTATGTCATCTCCACACGCAATTCCGAGGTTTTTGGCATTTATCCATATCACAAGTGTTTGAAGTATAGTTAGAAACCTATCATTTTCAACATTTTTTGAACCGATAGCTTTGGAATATCTATCAGCAAATTCCCATGCAACTGCAAAATCAATACAATCTGTATTGAATATCGCAAGCATCTGGTCTCGTAGGGATTCTGCTTTTTTGAATGGCACCACATTTAGAATGTATGGGAAATCTATCTTGTCGGGCATGTATCCTGTAAGAGGACCCCATATGGTTATTATTTTACATCCTGGTTTTAGATTTTGAAATTTTAGAATCATTTCCTCAATTATCTTTTCATCTGAAAACCAAAAGAGTATTACACTTGCATCATTAATATCAGAAATCATAATATCTTGATGTCTAAATGATCCATCTGTAATGTGTTTTTTCTGGAGTAATTCTTGGCCATGTGATATTTTCTCCTTGTTGTTGTCAATACCTATGGCTTTCTTTACCTTGAATTCCTCTAAAGCTATTATGATGCTGTTACCCTTGGCACACCCCAAGTGATAAAATATGTCATTTTTTGTAAGATTTGCAAATCTGAAGATCTCTCTTAATGTTTCATCTGATAATTCCACATCTTCTCCACTGATTATCGAATTTGGAAGTGATGATAGATAATCCTCAATTTTCATTAGATAGATTATAGTTTACACTAAATTTATTCCCTTATTCTTTCAAGGGCAGAAACTGCTTGCCACAGTGTAACTCTCACATATGATGGCATATTAGGATCCTGAGATATGTCATCAAGAAGGCTTATTGCATTAGCAGCTCTCACAGAAACAGGAGCGTCTTGTTTTTTCAGGTTTGCAACAAGATCAGTCAAGTCTTTCTTGATGTTTCTTGGAGTAGAAGGGTTTGATGCAATTTCAGCTAGTGTGTTGATGGCCGTATTCAGAGTATCGATATTTGGATCCTTTTTGTCAACCATTGTAGCATTCAAGCTTATGCTAATTGAGCTTATTTTATAAAGTTTGCACTATATTTCTACAAAGATATTTTCTGATTCAACTATCACTTTATACGAATTCAAGTCTTTTATCTTGACAGGAAACTCTGAAAGATTGCCTGTTTTACAATCAAATTTTGCTCCGTGCCATCCACATGTTATGATCTGTCCATCCAAACTTCCTTCAGAAAGGCTTGCTCCTGCATGAGTACATGTGTCATTTATCGCATAATAGTTTCCATCTATATTTGCAACAAGTATGTCTTTTCCATCTATTGTGGCTTTTTGTATTTTGCCTGGAGTAAAATCACTTGTTTTACCAACAATTATCTTTCCCATGTTTGATGGAAGATTTTAACTCTTAATAATTTTATCCGCTAAATTTTGCCTTAAACAAATTTTACGGTATTTTGTAGTTTGCCAAGATTTTCTATCTCCATTTCTATCTTGTCTCCGTCCTTCAAAAATATGGCATCTGGCTTGTTTAACATGACTCCAGCCGGTGTCCCAGTCGATATGATGTCTCCTTTCTCTAATGTCATTGCTTTGCTTAGTTGTGATACAATTGAGTATACCTTTAGATGCATATTTGATGTTGAAGAGTTTTGTCTGATGTCTCCGTTTACCTTGGTTAACATCTTTAGATTTTGTGGTTCTGGTATCTCATCTGCAGAGGTTATCCAAGGGCCACAAGGTGCAAAAGTGTCAAAGCCTTTTGCTCTTGTAAACTGTTTATCTTTTGCTTGTATGTCTCTAGCAGAAGTATCATTTAGAATCATGTATCCAAAAATAGACTCTTTTGCCTCATTTTCTGATATATTTTTACAATCTTTACCAATGATTACAGCAAGCTCAATTTCATAATCAAGCTTTGAAACAAACGATGGGCAAACTATGTCGGATGTAGCTCCGTTGAGTGTTGTTCTTGGTTTTATGACTATTGCTGGTTCATCTGGTGGGATCAAGTTTTGTTCTTTTGCATGATCTTTGTAATTGAATGCCAAACAAATTATCTTGGATGGATTAGGAATTGGAGGAAGAAATTTGAAATCAGATAAGTTTTCTGTATATGTAAGATTTTTTGCATTGTTTTTTATTTCATCATACCAACCATCAAACAAGAAATCTTTGATATTTTGTGGTATTGGGATTCCTGTTTGTGATGTTATACTCTCTCTTGTCAAAACTTTTTCTCCATTGACAAAAGCATATGTTTCCATATTTTGTTTAAGCAATCTCGCAATCTTCATTTTCTTCACTTGTGTGTGTATATCGCTTGATTTGCAGAATCTTTTCTGCAATATCCGAATCTCACGAACTGGATTTCTGCTCCCACATTTAACTCTAAGTAGTGTTGTTCTGTAATAGCTTGCTTGACTTCTAGACTGTTCTCGTTAAATTGGTCATTTATGAATAGCACATCTGATATCAAAACTTCAATATTTACTGGATTTTTTCTTGAAATCCATTGAATTTTGGGAATGTCAGGTTTGTAACTAGTGTCAGTAATCTCCCCTTCCATTTCTGAACCTGTCTTTGTTATTCTTATGTTGTATAACTCTAGGAGTCTTATCTCGTCTCCAATATTCAGCGTCTTGGCATCGTTCCCTGATATGTAAAAATTTCCATCAATATTGATTTGTCTTTTACCCATGTTATTTTGTGGATGATTCGAAATTTCGATTTCAGTAAGATTGTTGTTGGTTACTGTTATTTTTACAGGGTCAAAGACAATGAATAATCTTATACTTTCTGGGTCAATTATTTTTCGATTAAATGATTCAAGTGTCTCAAATGGTGGCATGGTGTCAGATTTGGTAAAACCAAGGGATATGACAAACTTTCTAATAGCTTCTGGAACTATGCCTCTTCTACGCAATCCTTCTAATGTTGGAAGTCTGGGATCGTCAAATCCTGATACTTTTCCTTCTTCTACTAGCGGTTTTAGTACTCTCTTGGAGACTGGCATTCCTTCAAATTCTAGCCTTGAAAATTCTAACATTTTGGGTTTGCGCATATTCATCTTATCTAAAAGTGTGTAATAGAGTTCAGTCCGTAATTCATATTCTTTTGTTCTAAATGCATGTGTAATTCCATCTATGCTATCTTCTATGGATACTGCAAAATCATAATTTGGCCAAACTCTGTATTTGTTCTTGTGTATTGGATGCAATTCGTCTATTATTCTAAGTAGGGTGGGATCTCGCATGACGGTATTCTCTGAACTCATATCTCCTAGAAATCTAACTATGGCCTCTCCGGGTTTGAATTTGTCAAACATTTTGTTCCAACGCGTATTATTCTGTTCAAGATCTCCAGATCTGCACTTGCATGATGCCATCTCTCTTCTATTCTTGCTAATTGTCTCCTTGTCGCATGTGCATACATATGCGTGACCTGCCTCTATCAGTTCCTTTGCCTTTTTGTAAATTATTTCCATGTCATCTGAAGTATTTTTTATGAGATCATACTTGACACCAAGCCAGTCAAGACCAACTTTGATTGCAGCATAATACTCCAGTCTCTCTTTTTCTGGATTTGTATCGTCAAATCTTAGAATGAGTTTTCCTCCGTACATCTTTGCATACTCTTCATCAATTATTGATGCTTTTGCATGCCCGATGTGGGGATAACCGTTAGGTTCTGGTGGAAAACGTGTAATGACCTTTCCCTGCTCTGCGCCCTCGAGTGGAGGTAACCCAATTCTTTCCTGTTTTGGTTTTACTATTAAAAGTTCAGCATACTTACTCTCAAGTTCTTTTCTCTGTACCTCTACTGATAGTTTGTTTACATCAATCACGGTTTCTGAAATGAGTGGAATGACATCTTTTATTCTAGATCGTAATTCTGGTTTTGTACCGATTACCTTCGATATGATCGAGTCATTCCTAGTTTTCCCATCATGTTCTGATGCATTAAGGAGGGCAATTCCTCTGATCAATCTTTTTAATTCGTCATCCAATTAAAGACTCCTCTCTACTACAAAATCAAGCAAAGAGAGCAATTCATTTTTTGCAGGTCCGTCGTATATTGATATGGCTTTCTTCGCTGTATTGGAATGATATGCAGCTTTCTGTTTTATTGCTGTTTCTATCCCGAGAGAAGAAATAGTTGATATGGCTTTTTCTACATCACTTTTTGAAACAGATGAATTACCAAATGCATTCAATATTATTTTTTTTTCTTGTTTGCTGGCTTTTTTAATTGCCATCAAAATTGGTAATGATTTTTTCCCCTCTCTAATGTCGTTTCCAACTGGTTTTTTTGTAACCTTTGGATCTCCTACAACCCCAATTAGATCATCAATTATTTGAAAAGATATTCCCAAATTTCTTCCAAATGTAGAAAGTCTTATCACATCTGACAAATTTTTGTTCGCTGCTATTGCTCCCATTGCACAAGATGCCACAAACAGTGATGATGTTTTTTTCTCAATCATTTTTATGTACTGAGTTTCATTTGGTATCTTACTTGATTTTGCCATGCTAATGTCGAGTGATTGACCCTCGCATACGTCCGTACACGCCTTTGCTAATGTGGCAACTAAATTTAGACCGGCACCTTCTAACTGGTGCAAATAAGGTTTTGAAATGGTTTCAAATGCCCTTGAAAACAACAAATCTCCAGCAAGAATCCCATTTGGCATTCCAAATCTGACATGAACCGTAGGTACACCATGTCTTACCTCATCATTATCCATGATGTCATCATGTACTAATGTAAAGTTATGTACCATCTCAATTGCTGCAGCTGCAGGTATTGCTTGTCTTGTAGTTCCTCCCAATAGTTGACAACTCTTGATGACCATGTACGGCCTCAATCTTTTTCCTCCATGTTCGATCAAATATCTTGCAGCTTGATACAGATCCTTCGGTTCCCCAGAAAGCCTGGATGATAGAAAAGAATCTATTTTGGATGTAGTTCTTGCAAGTTTCTCTAATTTCATTCTTTTTTTAACTCCCATTTGTGATCTGGAAAATGATACTTTAATGATTTTTCTAGCTTGCTTTTCAGGCCTTCTTTGTTCCACATCTTGATGATTTCCTTGTGCCTGTCACTTATGTCGTGACTTGATTCTGGTAGAAAATATAACGCAACTAACATCCATGGACAAAAAATTTGTGGTGTTTTGTTGATCTCTGATAATATCTGCTCAAATGTAACCCACCGAATGTTAGAAATTTCATCTTCTACAAGTTTTATTTTTGAAGGATCATCTAATATTCCAATTAATGTACCACAAACCTCATTTTCAGACCCTATGTCTTTGTAAGGAACATGATATTCAAACTTGTACAAATAATCTAATTTACATGTGACTCCTAATTCTTCAGGTAGTCTTCTTTCAGCAGATGAAACATAATTCTCTGATTGTCTTGGATGACTTGCTACTGTTCCATCCCAATCTCCAGGCCACAACATTTTGCTCATACTTCGTTGCGTGAGCAAAAGATTTCCTTCTGGGCTGAATAAAAATATGGTGAACGCTCTGTGAAGTTTTCCATTTGGAAGATGGCATTTTACTTTTTCATCAGATCCTATTTGATTATCATTACTGTCTAC
>JAKEIJ010000021.1 GCA_022545805.1 Nitrosotalea sp.
CCCTCATTTTGATGTCCACTATCTAAGATGTTGTTACGGTCTGCAACACTGTCTAACCATGTGTTGACAATATGCTGTGCAATCTGTGTTTCGTTACCTTGCACAGTAACTACGGCAATGTTTTCATTACTTGTGGAATATTCTGATGAGCTAGCTTGGCAATTATATCCTGCAAACATGTATCTGTAATTCAAGTTATGACCACCATCGTATGTGTTATCTGACAAGAACTGGTGTACTGCCATGTCTTGAGTGTGAGTCCTGGCAATGTCTGACAGTTTAAGATCATAATTGATGGGCTGTACACCATTTGTTTGTCTTGCTTGATTTGCTATTTTGTGTATATTTTGTTCAAGTAATGCAATATTGATTGTTGCTAAAGTCATGTTTGGATTTTGGGGTGTGTAGCTTGATTGAACGATTTGGGTAGGTTGATTTGATTTTGTGATGTTAGTGATAACTTGAACTTGGGCTGGGGCTTGAGTTTTGAAATTTGTATTTTGATAAACAAACAAGGTTGCAATAACGGCTACGCAAGCTAATCCAATTATGACATATCGTCGTGTTTTATTCATCCTGGGTTTACTAATTGTATCCTCTGTCACTTGCTCTACAGAATACCGTGTAACAATGAAAAGCCTTGCGTAGGATTCCTCCTAGATGCAAGATCTTCTTCAAGCCTTTCTAGCTGGCTGATGCCTATTTTGAGGCATCTCATAGATTAATATTCGAAAATAAAGAAGGTACATCTATGTTCCCAGAACGTTGTTCTATTCGAAAAAAAGGACGGGATTGTCCAATGCCTCCAGAATTTGTAATTTCTGTAAAATCATCTGATGCTGAATATATGGTTGGAGTGACATGTGATATACACAAAACTGCATTTACGGAAAGATTGGAACTATTACAAAAAGAAGGCAAAGTTCCACAAGGGATAATTACTTTTACTGGCCTAAAACCTGTGGGTACCAGCTGTATCAAAGTCGATCCTAATGATCTAATTGAGCTTTGATTTGTAAATTACTGCAAATTTCATGTTTTTACTTGGTAAGCCATTTTTTTACCTGCAAGCCCTGACACTAGATTCTTGACTGCAATCTCTGCCATTTTTCTTCTTGTTTCAACAGTTGCACTTCCGCTATGAGGCATTACTATAACGTTATCCTGTTTTACAATTGGATTGTCAGAATCTATTGGTTCTTTTTGAAATACATCAAGACCTGCACCTGAAATCATTTTTCTTTTTAACGCAATGACAAGATCTTTTTCATTTATTATTTTGCCACGTGATGTATTTATCAAAAATGCAGTCTTTTTCATTTTCTTGAACAATTTTAAATTTACAACTTCATGAGTCTGTGGTGTGTGTGGGGAGTGTATGCTTACTACGTCACTTGTACAAAACAAATTATCTAGCGATACATATCTTACTCCTAGTCTTTTTTCCTCTTTTTTTGACAATCTAGTTCTGTTGTGATATATCACATTCATCTCAAAACCTGCTGCCCTCTGCGCTACAGCTTTTCCTATTCTTCCCATTCCAAATATGCCCAGAGTCTTTTGGTATAAGTCAGTTCCAAGAAACTCGTATGGACCAAATACTGTTCTCCATTTGTTGTCTCGAATCAGTTTGTCACCTTCTATTATTCTTCTAAAAAGTGATAGCATCAAAGCCATGGTCAGGTCTGCAGTGGCGCTGGTCAATACCTCTGGCGTATATCCTATGGCGATGCCTCTTTTTGAGGCAGTCTTGATGTCTATGTGATCATAGCCTACACTGTACGTGGAGATTGCTTTGAGATTGATTCCTGCATTGATAACATCTGAGTCAATTGTATCGTATGGGTAACAGACAAGGCCGTCCTTGTCCTTAATTTTTAACATCAGCAATTTCTTTGGCATTGGGATCTTTCCAGTATAGATTTCAACATCGTATCTTTTTTTGAGCTCCTTTATGGCAAAATCATGAATCTTTCTGGTAAGTAGAATTTTCAACTATCTTGATAATGGTAAATGGCAATTTTAAGCGTATTATGATAAAAAATCATTCCATTATGCACGAATCTCTACAAACGTACTTTAGTCTAATTACAACAACTCTTTATAATTAATCCTAGTAATCATATACGATTGAAGCACAAAGAAGAATTTGCGATTTGTGTGCAGTGTAGAAATCCTATAGAAAAATGCGTGTGTGTTTGTCCATTTTGTGGAGAACGTGATAAATGTGAATGTGCATTGTTTGATGCAGCTACTGGCGGATAATTTTTCACTTGGCATCTATAGCATTATTAATATTTGATGAGCGTCTAGGTTCAATATGTCTTCTATTGATTTAACTTGGGTTATTGGTGGTCCTCAAGGTGGCGGTGTTGAAACTGCTGCAAACATTTTTGCTGGTGCATGTGCTGGTTGTGGACTGAAAATATTTGGGAAAAGAGAGTATTATTCTAACATCAAAGGTGAGCACAGTTACTTTGGAGTTCGAGTCTCTGACAAGACAATTCGATCAAATGTAAGTGGAATTACAATGCTTGTAGGGTTTGATGCAGAGACAATATTTCGACATGTCGAAGATGTCTTCAATGATGGTGCAATTGTGTACGAGTCTGAGTTGACTGCAATGACCGTGGATGAGGTTCATACACTTGATGCGCAATTCAAGGAACGTCTCAAAAAATATCTTGTATCCAAAAATAAGCCATTTACAATTCAGGGTCTACTTGATGAGGCAAAAGAACGAGGAGTCACACTATATCCTGTATCTTTTAGAGAAATTCTGGCTAATTTAGCTGATGAAACCAAAAATCCAAAGTTACGAGGCATGTTTCGTATGCAAAACGTCCTTGCAGTTTCTGTATCTCTTGGTTTGTTGGGACTTCCTCCTGATACGCTACTCAAATCTGTGGGAAGTATCTTTTCAAGAAAAGCAGAGATTGCGGAGATGAATAAAACTGCAGCAAACTACGCTTACAATCTTGCCACTGTAAAATATTCGAAATTCAAGTACCAGTTACCACAAATTCCAAAAGAAGAACATACTATGCTGGTTCAAGGATTTCAATCTACAAGTCTTGGGAAAATGGCATGTGGTTGTAGGTTCCAGTCGTATTATCCGATTACTCCTGCATCTGATGAAAGTGTGTTTTTGGAATCAAATGAAATTTTTGAGGTGGAAAACAACAGGCCAGGTTCTACATTAGTTGTGCAGACAGAAGATGAGATATCTGCAATTGGAATGATTATTGGCGCGTCCTTGACGGGAACAAGATCTGCCACAAGTACATCTGGCCCGGGCTTTTCCCTTATGGCAGAAGCTCTTGGCTGGGCTGGGATAAATGAAGTGCCAATTGTTGTAACTTTGTATCAGCGAAGTGGCCCCTCCACCGGTCTTCCTACAAGACATGGACAAGATGATCTACTGTTTGCAATACATGCAGGACATGGAGATTTTCCAAGAATTGTATATGCATCAGGAGATACTGAAGAGGGATTTTATGACACAGCAAAATGTTTCAACTTTGCTGATATCTACCAAATTCCTGTTATACATATGATGGACAAATTCATTGCAAGTACAGTATCAACGGTACCAAGATTTGATTCAAACAAAATAACAATAGAGCGAGGCAAGCTGTTAGAAAAAATTCAAGATGCGGGATACAAACGATTTACACCATCTCCAGATGGAATCTCTCCAAGATCAAGACTAGGACTTGAAAATGGCATATTCTGGAATACTGGTGATGAGAGTGACCAGGAGGGACACATATCCGAAGATCCTGAGAACAGAATCTACAAGATGGACAAACGTGCCCACAAACTAGAGCTTGCGCTAGAACAAATACCCAAAGAAGATCAGGCCATTAACTATGGAATATCAGACTTTTGTATTCTCAGCTGGGGGTCTGTCAAAGGTCCAATCTTGGATGCAATTGACATGCTAAAAAAAGAGGGATACAAGGTTGGATTCATTCAAATCAAAATGTTACATCCATTTCCTAGCAAATACATTCAATCGTTACTATCAGGGGTCAAGACGATAATCGATATAGAAGCAAACCAAGCTGGACAAATGGGTTCGTTGCTTAATGAACACTTGGACAGAAAGGTTGACTATTACATATTAAAATACACTGGAAGACCAATGACTTGTAATGAGGTTTTTGATTCTGTTAAAAAGATTATCGACAACAAGGCAGAGAAAAAGCAGGTGCTAACATATGGTGTCTAATGTAGCAGACTACAAAACCGAAGTACACAACGACTGGTGTCCGGGCTGTGGAGATTTTGGTATAGTGAGTGCAATTCAAATGGCTCTTGCAGAAATGGAAGTCCCAAGACACAAGGCAGCAATATTTTCTGGTGTTGGTTGTTCTGGCAAGACATCGCATTTCATCAATACTTATGGAGTTCATACATTGCACGGCAGGGTACTTACATTTGCACAAGGTGCAAAACTTGCAAATCCTGAGATGACAATAATTGCAGCTGGTGGAGACGGTGATGGACTAGGAATTGGTGCAGGACATTTTGTTGCAGCCGGCAGAAGAAATGTGGACATGACATACATTATTTTCAACAATGGAGTTTATGGTCTGACTAAAGGACAAGCATCACCTACACTAAAACTTGGATTGAAGACCAAGTCTCTTCCAGAACCAAATGTAAACCAGTCTGTAAATCCAATTGCGCTTGCAATTGCAAGTGGGTATACATTTGTTGCAAGAGGATATGCATACGATGTGAGACAACTAAAGGATTTGATTATTGCAGCAGTACAACATAGGGGTCTATCATTTCTTGATGTATTACAACCATGCCCAACTTACAATGATATCAATACCAGAGATTGGTTTTCCGGGCTCGATAACATTGATGAGATGACACTCAAGCCCATGCCAAGAATCTACAAGCTTGAAGATATTGGCTATGATCCACTTGTTCACATTGACTCACCCGCAGAAGAAAATGAAAAACTGACCCAAGCCCTGATAAAATCAAACGAGTGGGACTCAAAGATTCCAACTGGAATATTCTACAAAAACGAAATAATCGCACCCTATGACGAGCGAATGGCAGAGAGGATTCCAAATTATCTTGAAAACCCTCCTGCATACCAAGAAATCTCGTCTGCGGGCAAGTCAATAACTAACATATCAAAAATGCTAGATGCTCTAGAAATCTAATCTTGTTAGGCATGCAACCCCTAACCTGTTGGATTTCTCGTTTCCAATAATGATATAAGTTATTAGCATGTTCTAAAAAAGAGTAGTTCTAGTTTGAATCTGGAAGAAGTAAACAAGATATTCCGAAAATCTATCATCGATGGGTATTTTGAACCAAACCTTGTAAAACTAGATTTTAAAAAATCAAATGTAAAACATCCCACAATAAGAGATGATGGACTGATGCACACAAATTTGGTGCATCTGTTTTTTGACATTGATACTGGCTCTGACTATCCTGATGGTGATGAATGGTTTATGGCAGAATTTCTTTTTCCGTTTAACATCAAGATCCCTGATAGCCTAAAGGGCCCTGATTACTTTAGCACGTTATCTGTTGGAGAGGGAAAAAACTTTTGGAGACACAGAGAACTTATCAGATACAAGTATGGAAAATCAAAGAAACTTGAAGAATCTCTGGATTTTATTGAGAAAAAATATCGTGAATTACAGTCTATGCTTGAACCGCTAGAAAAAGAGATCAAGTAATCTTCCATTCGTTTTCTACAAAGTGGTATGTGTGGTCTTCTGCATCTGCATTAATGTTCCACTTTGCGATGATATCATCAAATTGGTATGAGACCAGTGTAGTGTTTTTTGGCATTTTTTTTGGATCTAAATGATACGGTAACAATTCTATCACAAAATCAATCTTGTCTACCGCTGTATCAAATGAGCGCCTATCGTCAAGATCTATTGTAAATATGATACTTGGTTTTCCGGTGAATTTGATGTAAACTCGTAAACTCTTTCCTCCGCCTCGTCGTCGCTTCATCTCTTTTATGATGCCCTTCAGCTTGTCCCATCTCGGAACTCCGAATTGTTTGAAAAAAACCTCATTGAACTCAAGAGGAAATGTCACGCTGATCATGGTTGTATAGTCTTCTTCTTGTTCTGCATTGGGATCTTCTTGCACGTTGAACTGATTGTGTAACAAGCTAAAGATAACCTCGAGTTCCCATGGAGAGATGCCATAAAATTTTAGGTAAAGTGGAAGTTTTGATGTACTCATTTACAGATAATGCGGAAAATTTCTAATTAAAGGTTCTAGACTGTCATGATGTACTTGAACAAGTACAGCGCACCTATTGTTGCAATCACATATACCATGGGTTTCCATGCCAGTACTGGAAAACTTGGAGTTGCAAGTTTTACTTTGTAATTGTCAAGAACAGTATTGACATACTTTCTTATTCGTTCATTCCAGATCTTGTATTCAATCTGGTGTTTTTTTAGCAATGTCTCTATCTCGTAAAATACTGGAGTTCTTTGGCAGAAAAGATGCTGTAGATAGTCACGTGACACCTCCACCTCTCCTTGAATTGCAACAAAGCCTTTTTTCATTTCTAAGAGTCTGACATGCATCTCCCATGGCTTTTTTAGCTTGAGGGACAAACCACTGCCGATTTGTGTTTCTTGTTTGTGCTCAAATTTTACATGAGTGAAACCTTCATTTGAAAAGATCTTGAGCAATTCTTCGACGCTTTTCTTTACAACTATGGTGAGCTGTTCTACGCCTTTTGTATCCACCATGACTTTGTCTTTTTTGCCATCTAAGAAAGACATGGTCTTTGGATATTTAGTAAGAAACTCTACCATAGCTTGGCGTCCATTTTAGCTCTATTAAAACTATAGTTGATTTAAATTCTTGTTCCTAGTCCACGAACATAGACACACTGTTCATAGTGGATGGCCATCTCGTTTTCACCTATCTTCCTGTCTGTTAATCTTGCATCTGAATCTCTGATTAATACACATGGTGTTGCATCTGAGGCTTCGCCCATCTTGAGATTTGCAATGGATGCAAGGTCGTCTGCAACTGCTTGAAAAGTCACCCTGAGAACATTACCGTACAAGTCTTTCTCTCCTCGAAGATCTGATGTAGGTTCAATGCCAGAGCAAGATATTGCAACTCCTACAGTTCCAACTCTTCCAGGCATTAGTCTACTGTCTGCGATGATTATACCAACATGCACATTATACCTTAAAAGAAATTTTCTTCGAAGATGTTCTGCTCCAAGATATGGCTCATTTGGATACAAAACTATTGTACCATCCTTTGTGTTGGACTTGTCTATTCCTGCATTTGGTGCCATGATATTATCTGATGATGTAATCACAAACCCTGGGATTCCACCAAATATTGCATCTGATTCTCTCAAAATTATTTCTGCAATGTTGGATTTGATGCGAAATTTTTTACCGACTTGTTCTGCATCAGAAGAAGGCGCGACCTTGTTGTACTCTATGATTCTGCCTTGAGAGTTTGCAACATATTTACTTGAAATTACTAGGACATCTCCATTTTGAGGACTGATTCCTGAATTTTCTAGATCTGTTACAAGACTTGCAAACAAGTCAAACGGCTCTTTCTTTAATGTTGATTTTACAGGTAATACTGTAAGCGACACGCCTGTTTTTAGATGATAATCACTATTTAGGGTTCTGCAAACATTTTAATTTCTTTCAAGTTGATTTTCGATATTGAACATTACTGAAAAGATCCTAGCCCGAGCTTCTGGAAAGAAAGACGTTGTACCAGGGGATGTAGTTTTTGTTAATGTGGACAAAGTGATGGTTCACGATGTATCAGGACCAGGAGTCTTGGCAGTATTTGAAAAGCTACGAAAGAAAGGCATGGTTATTGACAAGGTGTGGAATCCAGACAAGGTGTGGGTTGCAGAAGACCACTTTGTACCTGCAGCAGACAAGATATCTGCACAAAATATTGTATTATTGACAAATTTCACAAAACAATTTGGTATCAAAAAGCATTTCAAGTATGGAATGGGTCAATACGGCATATGCCATACATTATCTCATGAGGAAGCAATGGTGCTTCCAGGTGAGGTGTATGTTGGAGGAGACTCTCACACAAATACCACTGGTGCACTAGGTGCATTTGCAGCAGGTCTTGGACATACCGATGTTGCATATGTCTTGTTGAATGGAAAAATTTGGTTCAAGGTGCCAGAGACATTATTTTTCAAGCTCAATGGAAAACTTCCAGATCATGTGATGGCAAAAGACTTGATACTAAAAATAATTGGTGATATTGGAACTGATGGTGCTGCATACAAGACCATGCAGTTTGGTGGTACAGGAATATCAGAAATGTCTGTTGAAAGCAGATTGACACTAACAAACATGACAACAGAAGCTGGTGCCAAAAGCGGTATAGTAGAGCCTGATCAAAAAATTCGGGATTATCTTGCGGCTAGGGGTGTCACCAAATATGATGAAGTTCATGGCGATTCCGATGCACATTATGAAAAAATTTACGAGTATGAAGGCTCTGAAATGGAACCCATTGTAGCAAAACCATTCTCGCCTGAAAATACTGTTGTTGCACGTGACTTGTCTTCAGTTGAACTTGACAAGGCATACATTGGCTCTTGTACTGGTGCCAAGCTGGAAGACTTACAAGCAGTAGCAAAAATTCTCAAAGGGCGAACTGTAAAGATAAGAACTGAGATCTTGCCTGCAGCAATGTCGATATTTAGAAAAGCAATGGACGGAGGATTGTTGAAGATTTTCATGGATGCTGGAGTAGTTGTAGGACCGCCTACATGTGGTGCCTGCTGTGGAGCACACATGGGTGTATTAGCAAAAGATGAAATCTGTATCAGTACTACCAATAGAAACTTTCCAGGAAGGATGGGACATATAGAATCACAGACATATCTTGCATCACCACTTGTTGCAGCAGCATCTGCTGTAACTGGAAAAATTACTGACCCGAGGGACTTGAAATGAAGGGCTCTGTAATAAAATACGAACGAGACAACATCGACACAGATGTAATCTTACCAGGACCATATCTGAAGATTCATGATTATGCAGAGCTTGCAACACATGCAATGGAGGGACTTGACAAGGACTTTCACAAGCGAGTAAAACCAGGTGACTTTATCGTTGCAGGAAAAAACTTTGGCTGTGGTTCCTCTAGAGAACACGCACCAATAGCGTTATCCTATTCTGGAATAAAGGCGGTATTGGCACTGTCTTTTGCTAGGATATTTTATCGAAACGCAGTAGATGGAGCGTTCCTACTCCCAATTGAGATTGATGAAAGTGCATACAAGGACATCTCTGACGGTGACTCTCTTGAAGTAAACATTGCTGCAAACGAGATTAAGAACTTGACAAAGAACAAGATCTACAAAATGAAGCCTTTCCCAGAACTAATTGGCAAAATAATTGAAGCCGGCGGTTTGTTCAATTACAAGCCTTAGCTTTTGAGTCTTATACTATTATATCTCCGATCTTGACTATGGTAATCTAAATGTCAAAGACTTTGTTTGAGAAAATCTGGGATTCTCATATTGTAACAGAAGAGAACGGTAGATCTCTACTCTATGTTGACAGACATCTTGTTCATGAAGTTACATCACCGCAAGCCTTTGACGGTTTACGTCTCAATGGTAGAAAAGTCAGACGAACTGATCTTACATTTGCAACAATGGACCATAACGTGCCAACAAGTGACAGGTCATTACCAATCATAGACCAAACATCATCAACGCAAATCAAGGCACTTGAAAAAAACTGTAAAGAATTTGGAATCACTCTATTTGATATCAACAGTCCAAATCAGGGTATCGTACACGTGATAGGACCTGAATTAGGAATCACACTTCCAGGAACAACTATTGTTTGTGGTGACAGTCATACTTCAACACATGGAGCATTTGGATCGCTTGCCTTTGGAATAGGCACAAGTGATGTAGAACATGTCTTGGCAACTCAATGCATCATGATGGAAAAACCAAAAACTTTCGAAATCAATATCAAGGGAAAGAGGAAAAATCCTCATGCCGTAACTGCAAAAGACATTATTCTATCAATTATCAAAAAAATTGGTACTGCTGGAGGAACGGGAACTGTAATTGAATATCGTGGAGATACAATATCTGAATTAACCATGGAACAAAGAATGACCATATGCAACATGTCAATTGAGGCAGGAGCACGAGCTGGATTGATTGCTCCTGATGAAAAAACATTCCAATATCTACGTGGAAAAAAATATGCCCCAGAAAATTATGATGACTATGTAAATCTCTGGCGTGAAAATCTAAAAACAGACAGTGGCGCACAATTTGACAAATCTTTTACGTTTAGTGCAGAAAACATTGCGCCCCAGGTATCCTGGGGAACAAATCCTGCCATGACAACTGATGTTACAGATATCGTTCCATTTCCAGAAGAATATGGAAAGGGAAATCCTGAGGAAGAAAAGGGTGCTACAAAGGCATTACAATACATGGGCCTCAAACCGGGCACTGCAATTACTGATATTGTAATTGATAGAGTCTTCATTGGTTCATGCACAAATTCTAGATTGGAAGACTTGACTGAAGCTGCCAAAGTTGTAAAGGGGAAAAAGGTCTCAGCCAAGGTACGAGCAATGGTTGTTCCTGGCTCGCAACTTGTAAAGAAAAACGCAGAAGCACTAGGCCTTGATAACATATTCAAGGATGCTGGATTTGAATGGCGAGAGTCTGGATGCAGCATGTGTCTTGGCATGAATCCTGACATCTTGGCTGCAGGGGAACGATGTGCAAGTACATCGAACAGAAATTTTGAGGGAAGACAAGGTACTGGGGGACGTACACATCTTGTAAGCCCTGTCATGGCAGCAGCAGCTGCAATACATGGACATTTTGTAGATGTAAGAGAATTGGATTTGAATTAGAATGCAGCCATTTAAGAAAATAAAAAGCATAGCCACTCCACTTGACAAGGTAAATGTTGATACTGATCAGATAGTACCAAAACAATTTCTAAAACTAATCCAAAGAACTGGCTTTGGCCAATACTTGTTTTATGACTGGAGATTTGAAAAAGGAGGTATTCCAAAAAAAGATTTCGTCTTAAATGATCCTGCGTATCAAAATTCTAGAATATTACTTGCAAGAGATAACTTTGGGTGTGGCTCCAGCAGAGAACACGCAGTGTGGGCGCTTGATGACTATGGTTTTAGAGTGGTAATCTCTACTTCGTTTGCAGACATATTCTACAACAATTGTTTCAAAAATGGCATCTTACCAATACGTGTTCCAGATGATGTATTGGAGAAATTATTCTCAATCAAGTCTGAAATTGAGGTAGACCTTGAAACTCAATTAATCAAGGCAGATGGCATCTCTGTTTCATTTCCAATAGAACCACACTGGAAAAAGATCTTGCTTGAGGGGCTAGATGATATTGCAATGACCTTATTGCATGAAGACCAGATTGTAAAATATGAGAGAACTCACAAGATCTAATCTAGTTTCTTTATTATTGAATTGACCAATTCTTTGTTTCTCTCAACACGAGTAGGAGAATCAATGTCTAGCCACTGGGTTTTTCCAATGTCATATGCTGCAATGTTTCCTTTCTTGGATAATGGTTGTAAAATATCATAAGACAAATTCAAGTTCTTTTTTCTTTGTCTCTCGGTCTTGATGGTTCTAATTATTTTGGAATTTATGATGTATATCCCAAGACACTCGGCCATTTGAAGTTCTATAGTTGGTTTTTCTTTGAATTCTAAAATGATTCCATCTTTTACTATGGCAAATCCTGTCTCTTCTTTTCTGTATCTTCGTACCGCTATTGTTGCATATGTCTTTGAATTCTTGTGGTACTGGTACATCTTGTTTATGTCTACTGGACACAAGTTGTCTACAAACCACAACAAGAATTCTTTGCTTTTTCCAAGTGATGATTTTAGGTGGACAAGATCTCCTCCAGTTCCACTCTGTGAATCTTGGACAAATTTTATTTTCTTCTTAAAAGAAACATGGTTTTCAAAATATTTCTCAATCTGTTTTCCTATGCCTGAAAAATCTCCCAGTATGATTATTTCATCAATTATGTCCGACTTGGAAAGATATTTGGCAATGTAATAAACAAGTGGCCGTCCCTGAACTGGAATCATGGCTTTTGGAATATAATCTGTAAATGGTCTTCCCCGCGTCCCACGGCCTCCTGCCAGGATTACGGCTTTCAATGTTATCTATACGACTTCTGTTTTCTTCTTCTAGCACCAGGACCGCCAAATTTCTTTGGTTCCTTTCTTCTGTCGTCTCCGCTTAGAAGGTGCTTATCATAGTCAGTTAATCGTTTTCTTAGGTCTTCTCTTATTGTTCTTGTGAGTGGATGATCTTTTGGTTCCTTTCTGGTTTTTGTCCAACCTGTCATTGCTCTTGACATTGCAATTGCGCTTGCATAAGACTGTCCGACAAAACCTCCGCCTCTGACCTTGACTGAAAGATCAATCTTGTTTCTTAGATCTCCTGCAATTTCTAGAGGTCCTAGCATAATTTCTCGTGCTACTTCTTGTTGAACCATCTCTACTGGAATATTGTTAATTCTTACACGACCTACTCCTTTTGTAATGAATGCATGTGCGCGTGCAGTTTTTCTAGATGCATAATAACTTTCTAGTTTTACCATTACTCGTTCCACCCAACCATTTTACCTAATTCTCCCAAAGTTGTGTAATAAGGAGAAGGTCTTCTAATTTTAGCATCATCGAACTGTGTTGTTTTCTTTGATCGTAATTCATTTGGTACTCCAAGATATGCTCTTAATCTTTTCAAAGCCGTTTGTCCTGATGGTTTGTTCTTTGGTAACATTCCTCGTACCATTCTGCTTATGATGGTGTCTGGTCTACGTGGGTGGAATGGACCAAATTTAGGATTGTTAATACTTGCAATCTCCAAGAACTTTCTGTATTCCTCGATGATTAATTTTCTATCTCCTGAAAGCATAATATTTTCAGAATTTACAATTGAAACTCTGTTTCCTTTTATGAGCAATTTTGCTACATGAGAACAAAGTCTGCCTGCTATCATGTTTGTTCCGTCTACTATGATTGTCTGTGATGCTGGATTCTTTTCTGATGCTTTTACTTCGGTAACTTGTTTAACCAATTATTTTCACTCCTTTTCCTGTTGGATGGTTCTTGATAATCTGAGCGATATCTAATATTTTTCCGCCTGATGCTGTTATTTTCTTTGCACCAGTAGTTGACATTGAAAATGAGCATATTGTTTTTTTGTGTGATAGGCTTCCGGTTCCTAGAATTTTGCCTGGTACAATTACGACATCGTTATCTGCAACAAACTTGTCAAGCTGTCCCAAATTTATTGTTCTTTTTGCTCTGGTTGGTTTTAAGGCCTGATCTGCTAATCTTTCCCATATTGGGGCATTGTTCTTCTTTGAAGCACCACGCAAGGTCTTCACCATTTGAATGACAATCTGATTAGTCATGTGTAATAATGCCCAATTTTACCCAAATATAATATATGCTTCAACCAAGTGTGGCTACGTTCTTTTGGAATTCGCCTAATCTTTTTTCAAGTTCTTCAATGGATGCGCGCAGAACTTCTTTTGGAGTAAGACTGCCTGTAGTTTCTATGGTCAAAACATGTTCGTCAGGGTTATTTGTAGAAGTAAGAGCTGAAACTGTAGCAGAGTTCCATTTGGCATGATCGCTACCTCTGCCTAGTCTTGCATAAGCCTCTACTTTTAATTTCTGGTTTGGAGCAAGTGCAACAATTGGAATGCTAGAACTGACTGGTTTTACTACTTCGTCCTCTGAACTAATTTCTGATGAAGTAATGGTTCTAGTTGTATCTGAATTACCTGAATCTAGCATGAGTAATACTCTGCATCGGCTGCAGCCAAGTTCACTGTGACAATCACATGCAGATGGTTCTACAAATCTTTCAAGATCTGTTCTAAGTGGCATCATTGCAAGTCTGTGGGCTACACCCTCGTCAGGCAAAACTGAGGAATTTTCAATAATTATGACATCATCAACTGCAAATGTGGGAATTCCGGCTAGGCAAATTCGTCTTAGTGCGTTGGCGTATTGCACAGGTATGCCTTTTAATTTGACAATCATACTGTTACCACTTTCCTGAACAATCTCTAAAGAAGTCAAATCTTACGAAAGAGGACTAAAATTCCAAATAAAAATCTAGCGAGTTTTTCTTTATAGATAAATACTGAGCATGATTACCTCAATTATGGATACTAAGGTAACAGTTGTAAGATTCTCAGTAGAAGGCGAAAAATTTGAGATATTGGTAAAACCAGATCCTGCGTTAGAGTTCAAGTTGGGTAAGCGTAAGGACATTTCAGGTGTCTTGATTTCAGAGGAGATTTACTCTGATTCTAACAAAGGTACCAGGGCATCTACTGAAAAACTCATGAAGGCATTCAAAACTACTGACTCAACTGCAGTTGCTACTATAATGCTTCAGAAAGGAGAGCTAAATCTTACAACAGATCAGAGAAGAAAAATGATCTCTGAAAAACGCAAGCAGATAGTGGACTTTATCTCTAAAACATATGTTGATCCACGATCACATCTTCCACATCCTCCACTTAGAATAGAACAAGCCATGGATGATGCAAGAGTGTCAGTTGATCCTTTCCGAAATACTGATGAACAGATAAAAGAAATAATTGAACAGCTTCGTTCTATAATTCCATTAAAGTCTGAAAATATGCTTCTTGAAATTCTGGTGCCGGCACAATTTGCAGCTCAATCTTATTCTGTCTTAAAGTCATTTGGAACTTTGAAAAAAGAAGAATGGCAAGCAAATGGTGGACTCAAAGTAATACTAGATATACCGGCGGCGGCAAGGGCAAATGTAATGGATAGGTTAGGCTCTGTAACAAAAGGTACTGCTTCTATTGAGGTTGCGAAATGATGGATGTAAAAAGAAGATACGTTATTCCAGGCGATGTAATAGCCACAGGACCATTGAGACCAGAACAAAATGTATACCAAGATGGCGACAGGATGATCTCTACATGTGTTGGAATATCGGAGATCTTTGAAAATTCAGTCAAAGTAATTCCTCTCACTGGTGGATACATGCCAAAGACAAATGATCTAGTCATTGGCAAAGTAATTGGAACTTCACCACTCTCTTGGGAGTTTGATATTAATTCGTGTTTTGTAGGATTCTTGCCTGCACAAGATGTTTTTGGCAGGGACTATTCTCCTACAAAAGATGAACTAAGACAAAGACTAGATATTGGTGATCTGGTAGCAACCAGAATTGCTAATTTTGATAGATCAAGAGATCCTCTTCTTACAGTTCAAGACAGAGATCTTGGTAAAATTGAATCAGGTGAACTAGTGGAGATCTCTCCAAGCAAGGTACCTAGATTGATAGGTAAACGCGGTTCTATGATCCAAACAATAGAGATGGCTACTAAAGCAATTATTACAATCGGACAAAACGGATGGATAGTAATATCCTGTGACGATTCCGAGGGATTATTAAAGGCAGTAGAAGCAGTGAAAATGATTGATGCCCTTGCGCATACGCCGAATTTGACTGAAAGAGTCAAATCTATGCTTGGGGTACCAGATGGTGAAAACAATGACACAATTAATGACTGAAGATGGAATTAGATGCGATGGACGGAGATTAGACGAGCTTAGAAATATCTCTATCAAAGTTGGAGTACTAAAAAATGCAGACGGTTCTGCATATATTGAATTTGGAAAGAATAAGATCTTGGCAGGTGTTTTCGGTCCTAGAGATGTTCACCCAAAACACATGGCAAATCCAGACTCTGGAATTCTTCGATGCAGGTATCACATGTCCCCTTTCTCTGTAACAGAAAGAAAGAATCCTGCTCCATCAAGAAGAGAAATTGAGATCTCCAAAGTTATCAAAGAGGCTCTACAGCCTGCTGTAATACTAAAAGACTATCCACGTACTGTAATCGATGTATTCATTGAGGTTTTGCAGGCAGATGGTGGCTCACGATGTGCAGCACTTGATGCAGCAGCAGTTGCTCTTGCAGATGCAGGTATTCCAATGCGTGACTTGGTATCTGCTTGTGCAGCAGGCAAAGTCGCAGACAGGATAGTGCTTGATGTTAACAATGAAGAAGACCAAGAGGGTCAAGCAGACATGCCAGTTGCATTGATGCCAAACATTGGCAAAGTTACACTATTACAGCTTGATGGTATGCTAAAACCAGAAGAATTCAAAACCTGTATGCAAACTGCTCTAGTGGGTTGCAAACGAGTTTATGAAGTACAAAGAAAAGCATTAATGGAAAAATATTTCCAAAACGGTGAGCAATAAAATTGAATTCTCAAATTCTAGATCAACTAAAGAGAGATAAAATTCTTGATCTCCTAAAAACAGGAAAAAGAATCGATGGAAGAACACTTGATGAACAAAGACCACTGATCATTGAAACAGGAGTTATTCCAAAGGCAAACGGTTCTGCGCGAGTAAAATTAGGAAATACCGAAATCATAACCGGAGTTAAGATACAACCAGATAAACCATTTCCAGATCTTGGAGACAAGGGAATTCTAATCTGTACCGCAGAGATCTTGCCCTTGGCAGATCCAAATGCAGAGCCTGGTCCACCAAATGAGGAAGTAATCGAACTTGCAAGAGTTGTTGATAGAGGAATAAGAGAGACTGAAATGATTGATTTACATCAACTTGTTCTGATAGAAGACAAGTCTGTCATTGGCATGTTCATTGATAGCAGTGTAATTGATTCTGGAGGAAATCTCTTTGATGCATGCTCTTATGCATCTGTAGCTGGAATACTTTCTTGTACTGTTCCAAAATGGGAAATCAAAGATGATGCACCTGTCCTTGTAGAGGGAGTAGCATCAAAACCCCCGATTAAGACACTGCCTGTGTCTGTTACCATGGCAAGAATTGGTGACTATATCATAGTTGATCCAACAAAAGATGAAGAATCTTGCATGGATGGAAGAATTACAATTACAACAAATTCTGATGGCAACATTTGTGCTGTACAAAAGGGTGGAAGTGATGGATTTACTGCTGAACAACTCTTACAGTGCGCTGAAACAGCACTTACTGTAGGAAGAAAAATAAGGAAGCAGTTTGAGCAGTTGATGTAAGAATGGCAAAGAGCAAAACTGCATCACTCAAGGGACTAGGTCAGAAATATGGCCTCAAGCCAAGAAAAAAATACACTTCAGTCCACAGACAACTAAAGGCACAAAGAAAATGTCCACAATGCGGTTCTGAAAGATTTGGAAGAGAAGCAGTAGGAATTTGGGCTTGTAAGAAATGTAACTTTAAGGTTGCAGGCTTGGCATACGATGTCAAACTATAATGCCAAGATAGAA
>JAKEIJ010000200.1 GCA_022545805.1 Nitrosotalea sp.
GTCTGGGATAAAAGCCGAGGATGTAAAATGCAAAGAAGATTTTATGCTGGTAATAAAAGCAAGTGATGGTTCACCTGCATGTGTTACTCCTCATACCTTTGATGAATTAATAACTCGTGGATGGGGCATTATACCGCTAGGTGGACTTCCTACAGATCATAACACATCCATATTTAATACTGGAATCCTTTCTGGTGGTGTAATTAGGGGTGGTGGACCTAGTCTAGACAGTCCAGTAGTAAACTATGAAATAGATGTGTATGCAAATGATGGAATCACTCTCGTAGGGAAAACTTTCTCTGATGCTAATGCGCATTATTCCATGCAACTTCCAGCTGGAAATTATACCGTTTATGTTCCAGATTATCCTGATAAACAAAAACATTTTGTTTCAGTGTTTCCAGGTAAAAATACAATTTTCAACATCGCATATGGCATAGGTTATAAATAATTAGAAAATGAAAACTCTTCATCTCTCAATAATTGCAATTTTTCTAGGTTTTGTGGGTTTGATGCTATTACATGACTATTCTGTTTATGGATTATGGGTTCCACAGTCTCCCAGAGAACTTCTCGACGAAAGCAGTACGATATTTGTTGGAAACATTACTTCTGTGAACATTTTGCAATTTGAAAAAGGAACCACATACAATATGGAAGAAAATGGTACTGAAAAGAATGTCGTAAAAAATTATACTCTGAGTCTTGATGAATACAAGGTAGACGTAGAAGAATTTCTGAAAAACACTCAGATGACAAATAAAATGACCGTAAGACAACCAGCACTTAGTTTATCTCCGGGCATGCTTGGTGGGTTGGATGAATTCCATGTTGGAGATCGGGTATTGTTTTATGTAAAGAGTCTTGATGGAAATAACACATATTCTCCAGAATCATTCATAATTCCAAAATCCTGTACTGCAAAAGATGTTCTGACACAAAAAAGACTTGAAGCAAGAGGCGAATCGTTTACAATTCAAAACGGCATAAAAGTTGACAATAATTTTACTGCAAACAAACCAATCCAGTTTGTTAATAACCAAGATGCAAATACACTTTCTGGAAAAAGCATTGATACTGTAGTTCACATAACAAGGAACACAGGTTCAAGTCCTGAGGTTGTTTTTAGCAAAGAAATCCATTCTCAAGCCAAACCGTGTGAATGGATAGCATCAACAGAGTGGGAATTTACTCCACAAGAAGGAGAATACAGAATGGATGTCACTATAGCGGAAGACAATAAAACATACTCACAGTATGTCGCTAAATTTTCTGTCAAGTCTGATGTGATATCACCCGATCATATGTCTCCACTCAAGCAATTCAAGTCTGGAATTGCAGCAAACGATGTAAAATGTGTGCAAGGTTTTCAACTTGTAATCAAGTCAGAAGATAATTCTCCAGCATGTGTAAAGTTACAAACAGCGCAGAAACTTGTTGAGCGTGGGTGGGGATGGGCAATGCAACCAATAGATTCTCTCAAACCGTTGCTTCCAAACAGAATCGCAGGTTTGGAAAATGATACGGGAATAGTTACTTTTGGAAATAGAACCTATTATTTTGAAACGCCACACTATACACAGGACGCATATGTTAACCCAGTGCATATTTCATTTCATGACGTAGTCTTTACCTTGTTTCCACCCGGATTCAAAGGAGGACTGCCAACTAATTTTGGAGGAGTAGCAGCTAATGGTTGCAGCGGTAGTTACTTTTGGACTGATGCCAAGTTTGTAGATGGTACTCATGCATTTCTGAATATTTTCGCATTGACAACTATGAGCCAACAATGTTTAGCACTTCCAGCACCAACCTATTTCAGCATTAACACAGATCCTCTGGCAGGTCTGACATTTTATGATGGGAAAATGAAATTACTAGTAAGCGTGGAAGGCAAATTACAACAAAACAATCCTGTTTTTTCAGCCACAATTCCAACTAATGAAACAATCTATCATGATTTTCCTCAACCACGCGGATATTCTATAATTAATTCCACCCAAGGAATCATAGTAAATACTGATGCTGAAGCATCAAATCTTACAGGGTTTTCTGTCAAGCCTCCAACTTATCTTCCACAAGGTTACAAAGTAAAATTGATCAAGGCTTCAAAAGAAATCCCTATGGTAACCATATTTGTGTCAAAATATCCATTGACCGATAATATTACCAGCCACGATTTTCTCTGGAATCAACAAGGAATTCTCATTACTTACCAACAAGTAGCACCTCATGAGCTAGAACATTTCAACCAGCTTTTCTATGGTCCTGAAGATAAAATCATTAGAATTAATGGTGCACTAGCTGTAATATCTGATATCTCAAAACAATACTATCATGGTTATCCGTATGATATGTGGGGCAGTCTTCTTGCCATACAAAACAATGATACAAACATAGCAATTGATGGATTTCTCAATTCAGATGATTTCATAAAGATAGCAACAAGCATGTTGGAGAAATGAAAATTCTATATCTTCTAATACTGCTTGCTCCCTTTGTTTTATTTTCTGGTGTAGCATATGTGACTGCATCAAATGATGTGGATCCAACATGGACATATTATACAGATGGACCTGTAAATTCTATTGCCGTTTCATCTGACGGTACTCATTTCGTATCTGGTTCTAAATCTGTAGACGGTGGAACAATCTATTATTTTGACAACCAAGGCACAGTGATATGGCAATCTACACAGGACAGACAGATCTTGTCTGTGGCAATATCTGATGATGGTTCTTATGTTGCAGCAGCAGGATCACAATTCTATCATTATGGGACGTATGGTCCTGCAGGATATAACAAAGGAATGGTGTATTTTTTTGATAAAACCGGAAATCTACTTTGGAAATACGATACAAATGATAATGCGGCATTGCAAGTCTCAGTAACCTTCGACGGTTCCCATGTGGTAGTTGACACAAGTGGGGGCATACTTTATCTAAATAAAGACGGCAAACTTCTTTGGAGTCACAATGATAGTAGCATCAATGATCATCCAGTAAAAATAACAAAGGACGGCTCATTGATAGCTACAAAAGATAATCAAAAACTTTTAGTCTTTGAAAAAAATGGAACGTTACTCTGGGAAAAAACTGAAGACAATTGGGGAGCATTTGCTTTTTCAGATGATGGGAGGTTCTTGGCAACAAGTGCTGATCCTAGCGGAATAGACCTTCTTGATAGAAACGGCAAGCTAATCTGGAAGGATAGTGTAGGAATGCACTTTCTCTCTACATCCCTATCCGAAAACGGTTCATACATAGCGACAAGTGCTCAGCAGTGGGGTCAGGATAATCCAGGCGGACTTTTCTTGATTGACGATAATGCAAGAGTTTTATGGCAACGCCCCGGTGATGGGTATTCGGCAATTTCATCTGATGGCTCTTTCATAGCCATGGGCTTGTGGACACAAGATAACCCATCTGTATTGTTGTATGGCAGGGATGGTAATCTCTTGTGGCAACATGTATCAGGACTTGTGCACTCTATTGCAATTTCATATGATGGCAAGTATGTAATAGCTGGAATAGGAGATTCAAACTATGGAGATGGCTCGGTACAATTATTCACAAATGAGCAGACTCTTTCAGAACTAAATACTACAGCTCGTACTCAAAATGAAAACCCTCCTGTGATAATTACACAAGTAGAGCTCAACAGTCCATACAAGCCAATACCGCAAGACATTTCCTGTGTGCAATGGAATGAATTAGCAGATAAGAAACTAGTACCGTATTTTTGTACGGAAAATGTAGTACCAAAGGAGGCAGTTGAATGTGGTTATTCTTTGATGTCTCCACATGTCTGTAATCCCATTCATGAACCATACAATTTTACAGATGCTTGTCCTTTCCATTCTGGATTTCTACCCAATGGGACTCCAATTGTTGAAAAGTATGCTAAAGGTGATCAATGGATAACCATATACAACACGCAGGACAAACCAGTAAACATTTCAAATTTTAACATGAAATGGAATTCTACTGGATTTTATGAAAACTATGACGCAAATTTCTCTCTGACCCTTTCACCTCATGAACAATGCTCACTTGTAAGTAATTTTGTTGAATCAACAACTGGTACTGCTTTGATACAATACGAATATCAAGGAAACAACTATGTTTTCAAAACCCCGCAATTGGCAGACGGGTATCATGATTTACGTGTGTGGCAGTTTGATGGAAACAAGTGGGTCTTTGATCAACAAAATATGCTAAAAGTTCCAGAATTTGACACACTTGCAATTCCAGTTTTGATAATGGGTATTATTTTAGTAATGACATTTTACAGAATGAGATTTGGGAAATGAAAAATCTATATCTTTTGACAATAATTGGAGTTACGACCTTATTGTTAGTTCCCATGGTGATGAATAATTCCGTTAAAGCGGGATGCCTGGAAAACGCAAATGCTGACTGGCCTTCAGCTCCATGTTATGGTTGTCCAGGATGTATACCGTCAAAGGAAAAGCAACGGGAGGAGTGGAATCCATACTATCAGTACAAAGGAGCAGTCTGGATGGAAATGATGAAAGCACAAATGATTGGAGCAATGAAAAATGGAACCTTGGAAGATTGGGTAACTGGTAATGATTCAAACTATAATGTGTGGCGCTATTATTATCTAAATGACCAAGCGCCATTCTTTAGAAGTTCAGTAAGCGGTCTAAATGATGAGCCACACTATATTCCACCTCCGCTACAACAACTCAAAACAGGAATTGGATCAAGTGATGTTGCTTGTAAAGTGGGTCTGGACTTGATGATAAAAACTAATGATGGCTTGCCGGTTTGTGTGAGATATCCAACTGCAAATGTTTTGCTGGAAAGAGGATGGGCTAAGGAAACTATTTCCATCATGACAAGTCCTGAAACAACCATAATAATTCCTGTAAACTCTTCTATCAGATCTAATGGTTTTACATTCACACCATCCGTCGTAAAAGTAGTCATCGGAACAAACAATACTGTACGATGGATTAACATGGACAGCGTCACAAATGACATAACGAGTAGTAGTGTATCTTTTAGGTCTGGCTTGATTGAATCAGGCTATGCATGGACACATACGTTTCATAAATCTGGCATGTATAGATATTACAGCACTATTCATACATGGCTCAAAGGAACCGTAATAGTTGTTGAAAATAATACTTCATCACAGCAGATATCACATTCAACAGAAACCAATCCCTTTGGAATTGTGGGGCTGATGTATTACTATGGGGGTGGGCCTTGTGGTGTTGGCGCATGTCCTCTTAATACCTTCAATCTCAAGATGAATTCTAATCAAACAGCATATTTGCTTGGCTACAACATTTGCGATGGTAATTCATGCATCATAAGAAATGACTTGTCTATCTTGTTACCGCTTAATGTGATTGGAACGCCAGACTACAAATTCATTGCCTTACCTGAAAACCCACAGTGGAAGCACGAAGATATTTTTCATATTCAGGTTGAGGTTTCATCTATTCCTGATAACAAAACTGCAATATGGATGGATCTGGGAAATTCTACAATAATTCATTGAGAAAATGAAAATCCTACATCTGATAATAATCGCAATTGCATGTACTATTACAGCATCATCTATGATATGGTATTTCGCAAGTTATGACCCTACTCTTGTTACTACAGAAAATGATTTTGGAATAAACGCATTGGTAATTCATCGTCCTGCAGGTCTTGGCTGTCCTACTACCGACTGTCACTTTCCTGATTATTATCTCAAGATCAACTCTAACTCAAAGACATTCATTACTGGTTACAACATATGTGACGGAAATTCATGCACAAAGAAAGATGGATTGCTCATTCCATTACCGCTAGTGGATATTTTACATCCTAACTATCAAGAGTTACCGTTACCTGATAATTTACCTTGGAAAGATGGAGATTTTGTTGATATCAAAGTAAAAGCACCGAGTACTCTGATAATGGGTATTACTAATTCATCAATTCCAACCATATGGATTGATCTTGGCAAGTCAGAAATAGTGAGGAGTTCTTAGAACATGGAAATTCTACACGTTGCAATAATTGTGATTTCGCTTTTGATGCTTGGTTGCATGTTAAATGTTTCAGCATCTTCCAATTCGAGCATATTGAACAGCAGTAAAGTTCAGGACATTTTGTCTCCCGAATTAATTCCGTATCTTGTTA
>JAKEIJ010000022.1 GCA_022545805.1 Nitrosotalea sp.
AAAAAGAGAATCAGAGGGCAAATCTCTTTTGTGCAAACTCATACTGTTTTGCACGCACTACAAAGGCCATAAAGATGCCTCCAAAGATTGCCCCCGATATTATAGAAGCTCCAACCACCCCATTTGCGTTAAGATATGGAGTGCCTGAGCCTTCTCCTGGATGTGTTTGTACAATCTCAACTTTCTTTTTTGCAAGCTCAAGTTCTTGCTCCAAAGTCATTGGACCGCTTGGGTATCCAGTATACTGCTGTGCAAATGCCATTTGTGGTAAGACAGCAGACACGAGTACAGCAAGCAATATGCTGTATGCAAGTTTCTTCATGATGTATCTACTACAATTTTAGATTTAGCGTTTGATGAAAATAGGATTTCATCAAAAGTCTTACATATTATGTTAACGATACTATGGTGCATTTATCATGAATCAAAAAATATCAAGACAGCCAGTTCCAGAAAGAGTCGGGATATATGGTACAGAAGATGATAATCTAAGAACATTAGGGGAAGTTTTGGTAAATGATGTTAGCAGAAATATACTGAAGATGTTGTTTGAAAATACATTTACTGCAAATGACATTTCAGTAAAAACAGAATATTCGCTACAGCTTGTGCGATACCACCTAAAAAAAATGCAAGATGTCGGACTGGTTGAGATATCAAGAATTGGAAAAAATACAAAATCGCATGACATGAAATATTATACTGCTACAAGATTTGCAATTGTAATCTTGCCATCCAAGTTTTCAGAGAAAGCAAGAACAAGCAAATCACTTGCTCGTTCCTTAAAATCATTGTACAGATTTGGCGCAATAGGAATTACAGCAATTGGAGCATGGTTTACCACTCTTGTGATACAGGGAACTGGTAGTATTTCTGATGTGTCAAAAGGCATACCAGACGTACCGAGTGGAAGTGGATATACAAGCTACAATCCGTTCTATAATGCAGTGGGTGGTCCTTATTCAGGAGATGGGGGAATTGGTTCTGGTGCAACCCTAGAGGAGATGTTAAAGCTAGCGCGAGAGAAAGTTTCAATGGCAGCCCAAAGTCCACATGCAGGTTCTGGGACACCGGTCTTTACCGGTAGCCCAATACCAGGAGATATCTTTTGGCCGGTAGTAATAACACTCACAGTGATAGCATTTGGTCTATCCATTGAGATAATTCTGCGTCTGCTCAAAGTCAATGTGACACGACAATAGTTTGTATCAGCTAGATGGAACAAGTTGCTCTATGACAACATGGTAATACAGGTTGTTTAGTTTAAACTCCATACTGGTTGTATCTGTCGTAAAGTTGACATCAAAGTTTGTGTCATTTGTTTGTGTTTCAGGCAATTGTTCTGCCTTGCCACCTGCTAATTTTAGTATAGAATCAACATCATTTTGGGTGATGCTAGTTGTAAATGTATGAGGGCGATAATATGGCGGCGGAGTGTATCTAGCAAAGGCTTGATCAACTGCAATTTTCAATGCAGGTATCTTATCCAGAGTAAAATTGTCAAGAGGTATTGTACCGCTATCAATGTCATATAGTTGCTCGGGAGAATGGATCTTTACATTTCCAGGAGTTGTTTCAACAGTCGCACTTAATTGTATCACAGAGGATTGGGTTTTGGGAATCATCACCAAAAATACAAAAATTCCTGCAATGGCTACACTTGCCACAATCAATGCAATTGTGATGGTTTTGACCACGAAATTCAGTATATGATAGATAGGATTTAACTGATATTCATCATGTATCAGATTTGGTCTATCAGTTTGTCCTTGTATTCAAGCACAGCTTTTTTAATCTCAGAATAACTTCCTGTCAGGTTTCCTGTCTTTTCAAAGTCAATAAGTGTCGATTCTAATTTTTGGACAAAGTTGAGTGCATCATCATTATTTTTTTGTAGTTTCTTTTTCAATCCATTTATCTGATTGTCCATATTTTACATATTGTTACATACCAAGTATAAAGATTGTTTTCAGTACCAATTTTCATTATGATTCAATGAGAGAACATTATCGTTTATGGCGATTTGATGCGTCATATTGTTTTGCCCGGGTTTCATTATAGTTTATCTGTAGCATGACATGCCTAAGTTTTTTTCTCTTGTTCTCGTCAGGAAAGTGTACGAGCATAAACTCGTCGAGATCTTCTACTCCCCGTTCTTCAAGTATCTCTAGTGCTATTCTTCCCGCTTCTCTTGAATTGTCTAGCCCGCATTTACTGCAGATAGTACCTCGTGTAATCTTTCTTCTGCAGGCAGAACTGATACAGTGCATCATGAAATAAAATTAGCAAATGCTCTATAAAAACAGCCCGGATACAACCCTGAAGAATTCATTTAGAAATATCAAAAGCATTAATTTTGTTGTTAATACAAAGTAAAGAAATGGACAAGCAAGAGTGTCTAGAATGCATGTCAAAGAACACTGGAGAATATATGGATCCAGTCGAAAAAAGTGATGGAATGCATTATTATTTTTTGTGTGAAGACTGTAAACACGAGTGGGAAATAATACGAAAGTAAGTACCAGCCTACATCCAAACATCGAAAACAGAAATTGCTAAATTACAAGCCCTGTTTTGAATAGCAAATGAGTTTTGAAGGAATCGATATCCAGATTGCGCGATATACCAAGAAGATTAATGCAAAAAATGAGCAACTAAAAGATCCTAATCTAAGCCATGAGGAAAGAAAGAGATTAGAGACAGAAATCAAAAATGCTACACTTGAGCGAAACAAGTGGAAGATAAGAAAGAACAACCTATTTACAACTAGGCACAAGAAATAGGAAAAATAATTCGTCTACTTACTAGTGTGATTTTGTTGCTTTTGTAACAGGTCTCATTCCACTATGGATGTCGTTTTTACAGTTATCGCACAGAAAGTTATCAATGGATCCTTTTCCGTAATGACCACATCTGCAACTTGTACAAGAGCACAATACTCGATCAAATTCTTTCATGGTTAATACAACAAAATATAATCAATATTAATATCTGCTTTCTGCAGGCCTGATGTCTTCCACTAATACCTGGACTGATCTGAAGACTGATTTGACCGCTGCATTTACATCTCTGAGGTCTTGCCCGGTATTTCCAATCAGGTCCATCATGTTTTTGGTAGACCTTGCAAACTCTTTGGCTTCTTGTATCACACCTGTCTGTTCCATCAGTTTTATTGTATCCTGCATCTTTTCAGAAGCTTCGTTGATGTTTTGCGTAATCAAGCGGAAATTTTCTATGTTTTTTACCATCTCGGGTGTCTTTAGTGCCTCGATGATATCTTTAGCAACTGTACTCATGCCCATTATTTTTTCAAGTGATTCTTGCACTCCAGGTGCCCTAATTTGGCGCATTATTTCCACTGCGCAAGATACCGTTTCTTTTATCTCTTGAATCTTGCCTGTTTTTTCTACTGCCATGCTATGGACCTCCTAGGAATAGCGTGCAGAGAAAGACCTTGCCCATTGCCAACAGGTGTTCTTTTCCATCAACCCATTGCATTATCTGGACTGCATAGTCTAGACACTTTGTGATTGTTGCCGAGTCAGTCATCAGAGTTTTCCTCCCTGCATTTCTCGGATTGTTCTTGTTCTTGTCATGATGTGATAGTATCAGAAAAATTATTTATTGATTCAATACAATTTTGCAACAAAAATGTTGGATTGTACCTAGAGGCATGTATCCCATAGGCATGGTTTTGGAATAGTTAATTATAATGCCTAAAAATACACAAAACATGGGCGATGGAATAGGCGGTCCAGTGATTGCATGTCTATCTGGAAATACTTTTGACATGTCTGTTACACATTTTCGAAAAGACAACAAGGAGGAGTATGGGAATATTGAGAGGATCATGATTGCCAAAGTGGACAATCCAGATGATCCTCAGTATGAAGAAAAGACAGTCACAGATTTGGAGCGTGCTCTAAAAGGCAAGTTTGTCACATGTAATGTGCAATATCGCGATTCCAAAACAGATTGGTTAGTCTGCAATGTATTTGTACAAAACCCTCCGGAATAGATTTCAATTCATTACGTCTTAATTTTGATTCTATTTTACGTCTAAATTTTTTCTTGCCTAGAAATTTGGTAATTTAGGTTTTAGACTCTTGGGCATTCCAGCAGTTTTTGCATAGATATCCCTTGAGATTCCATTCCTTTTTTGCATAACGTGGAAAAAAACCAAGTTTTGTATTACATACGATACAATTTTTCTTTAATTCATTATCTGACTTTTCCCATTCACGAAGGCATGGCTCGCAAAGCCAGCCTTGTAATTGCCATTCCTTTTTTGGTTTCCACAGGTTTAGTCCTCCGGGTTCTGCCCCACATGCAACACAAATATCATCACTCTTTTTTTTCGCGATAGGTTTTTTCATATAGTCTACGAAACACTTGGCACAGAGTTGGCCTTTGATGTTCCACTCTTTCTTTGGTTTACTTGTACGTGGAGTCCTCTTGTTACATACTGTACAATATTCTTCTTTTTTTCCTCCAAACAGTCCCATCAAAGATACATTATACCCATAATAGAAAAGGATTTGACCACAGTACATCTAGTCGGTCAAAGGATTGCCATACTAACATCATCCCGCCAGAGTCCTTGTGGTCTACATGGTATCGCCCAACATAGGATAAATCATTTACCCTTGACACATGTCTTTTTCCAGTAGAAATTGCTAAATCTAGTACACTAGACAAGGAATTTGGAAATTGAAAATCAATACAATGTTTGCCATATCTTTGGCAATGTTTGGTCTTTCGGCAGCATCGTTTCTTGCCATGCGTGTCTACGAATCCCACATGGCAGCACTATTTGCTGCAGGATTTGGTTTTGCTGCAATGATCACCATGATGATTCCGGGGTTGCAAAAATTACTCAGGGGCAAGACTGTAAAATCTAAAGCCTAAGGGCTACCTTTTGGCGCAGGTTTTCTACGGAAATATATCGTAAATCCCCCACCAACTATAACCAGCACAATAAGTATGATCCAAAATTGAGTTTGGTCCACATAACTCCACATAATAGGGTCGTTGCCAGGATCTACTTGGGCTTGGACATGTTGTATGGTTAGAAAGAATGATAATGACATGAAAAATATGCCTGTTAGAGTTTTCATCAACAATATGCCTCAAAATTGCCTATAAAGAATTATCCATGATTACATCTCGTATCCATTAATCGTCATCATCAGAATCTTCATCCTCGCCAGACATGAAATTATAGAAATACCTTTTCTGAAATAACACAAATCGTCTAGTAGAAATCACTCTTTATCAAAAGTGATTCACGACATATGAACTAGGATTATGTCAACCTGTTGTTTCATAAAAAATCCCGATAGCACCTACATCTTAAATATAAAAGGAAGTCAATATTATGACTACAGTTAATTCAATAAAGCAGAATTACGCCTATTCTGATGACATTACGCTGATGGAGACATTCAAAGAAATGGATAATTTTCGTATCTAAACTGGATTACTAGAGAACGTTTCCATCATAAAGAAATTCTTATTGCTACATTACAAGGACATGTCTCAATTTGACATGTAATCCAAGAATAAGATTACAGATACTAATCCTTCACGAAGATGGAAGCAAGTTAGTTGAGGTTCAAGTGTGTACCATAAAAGTTGACAGAACATAACCAGAGTTAATGTATGGATTGATTAGATATTGCGGTGTACTAGTTTAGTACCATCGTGATTGCATTTAACACATCCGTGAAACTGAAAGGTTTTATGATATATGCCTGAGCTCCTTCTGCAGTACTTTTGTATATGGTGTTAAAGTTTTCATCTGCAGTAATCATTATGATTTTTGCTTCATGGTCAGACGACATTATTTCATGCAATACCGATACTCCATCTTTTTTTGGCAT
>JAKEIJ010000201.1 GCA_022545805.1 Nitrosotalea sp.
ATGGCAAGTCATTCCATGTAGTTTCATACTTGTGAACTTCTCGTATCATGTCTCCACCACCATTGAATGGGACCATCTCCGAAAGTAATTCCTTTCTTGCCCACAAAACTCCAACTCCGGTAGGACCTAACATCTTGTGTGCAGAAAAGGCAAAAAAGTCACAATCAAGTTTTTGCAGATCTACTTTAAGATGTGGGACAGATTGTGCTCCATCAACTAGTACTCGCACTCCGTGTGCCTTGCATCTTTTTATTATTTCTTCAGAATTAGTTATTGTTCCAAGTACATTTGACATTTGACTAAATGTTACAATCTTTACTTTTCCTGTCTTGAGATAGATATCTAGATGATCAAGGATTAGTTCCCCGTTGTCATCTACTCCAATGTATTCTAGTTTTGCACCTTTTTCTTTTGCAACAAGCTGCCATGGAACGATATTGCTGTGGTGCTCGTATTCCGTAGTTACTATGATATCGTCCTTGTTGATGTTTTGTCGTCCCCATGCATAGGCAACAAGATTAATTGCCTCAGTGGTGCCTCTCACAAAGACAATCTCTTCACGGTTTTTTGCATTGATGAATTTTGCTATCTTGTCTCTTGTGGTTTCATATGCAAGTGTTGCCTCTTCGGCAAGCTCATGGACTGCTCTGTGAATATTAGAATTGTAATTCATGTAATAATTGCTAATTGCTTCAATCACCTGGATTGGCTTTTGAGTAGTAGCTGCATTGTCAAGATAAACAAGAGGCTTGTCCTTGTGTACTTTACGTTTCAGAATTGGAAAGTCATTTCTGATTTCTTCTATGTTTATGAAACTTGTTTGCAATTTAGTTTACCTCAATGTAGATCTCGTTTTGTTCTATTTTAACATTGTAGATTTTGAGTGGTACTTCAGCTGGAAGATTTTCTGGAACTCCAGTCTTTAGATTAAATGTAGATAAGTGCAATGGGCATGTGACACCCTCTTCTGTTAGTATTCCAGTGGACAAGTCTGCATCTGCGTGAGTACATGTTCTGTCTGATGCATATATTTTTCCATCAAGATTTGCAACTAGAATTTTTTTGTCTTCATAATCAAAGTCAAGCATCTCGCCTTTTTTTAGTTGACTTGACTTGCAGACACTAACCCAAATGGACAAATATCTCACCTGTATTTGTAATGACTTTCAAATGTGTCAGTCTCGCGATATCTTGTTTCTTCAACTTCAAGCATAGCCTTGAGTTGTTCATCGGTCTTAATAGTAAGATTTCGTCCTGCCCACTTGGAATCAATCAGATAACTTATCCATGCACGAACTTGGTATGACATTTTTCTTGAGAGAGGCTCAAGGAATCCTTCTACAATTATTTTCTGCGCATCAGACTTGCTCAAGCATCTTGTTGCAAGATAGAAAATTTGTTCCTCATCCATTTGTGCAACCGATGCAGAGTGTGTTGCCTTGACATCATTTGTAAATATCTCGAGTCCTGGTATAGAATCAGATTTTGCACCCTTGTCAAGCAAGATTGAATGTCCTGATAGATATGATTCTGCATGGTGTGCATCTTTTTCAATTCTTATCATTCCCTTAAACAATGATTTTGCAGTATCCTTTAGGACAGACTTTTCTAAAACTCTGCCAACTGTAGAAGGTGCGTTGTGAATCAAGTTCGATGCCAAGTCATAGGATTGGTTCTTGTTTCCAAAAACCACTTCGGTGTCCTGTGCAGTTGCACCTTGGCCATTAAGGAAATTATCGACTTTGTATCTAGAAAGATGTGAACCAAACAATCCAAGATACCAGTTCATCCTTCCGTCACGCTCTATTCTTGCAACTCGCGAAGAAAAGTTGACAGCTGTTTCATCCATTGCCTGTAGTGTAATCAAGTCAAATTGGCTGTTTGGACTGATGGATACGTCAAGCAGTTCAAGATATGCCTGTTGCTTTGGTGCTTGTGGTGCATAGATTTCTTGAACAATTGATGCCTTACTGCTGTCCTCTGCAACTATGATGTTTCGTGAAATGGTAGAGGTCTGGTCAAGTGAGAGTGATGACACCAGGTGAATTGTTTTTTCAATAATGAGGTTTCGTGGAATATAGATGAATATTCCAGAATTGAAAAATGCATTGTTTAGTGCAATGTACTTGTCTCTGTTTGAATCAGTTTGCTCAAATGACTTTTTTATCTTGTCACTGTGATTTGTGATTGCGTCCTGGATTGAACACATTACAAGACCTTTTTCTTTTAGATCTGATGGAATGTGTATCTTGTGTATGTTTGTACCAATCTGAACTATACTGGGGTTATCACCGATTTCTGCCAGTCTGTCTTTTACAAAATCTGGAACTGTACTGTCAGAGCTAAGAGAGAATGTTATCTGTTCTGGATCCATTTTATTTGCATCACTGTACTTGTTGTATAACGGAGAGACTTCTTGTGGAAGTTGCTGAAATATTGCAAAAGCATTCTTGCGATATTCTCTTAACCATGCAGGATCATTATTTGCTTCTGAAATTTCTTCTATGTGACTAGAGCCAAGTTTAGACAGAACAAAAGACGACATTTTACATCACAAATTGACGCAATCGGCACTAGCCGACTGAGCCATCCATTTCCATTTTAATCAGTCTGTTGAGCTCTACTGCATATTCCATTGGGAGCTCTTTGGTAAATGGTTCGATGAATCCATTTACGATGAGTGTGAGTGCTTCTTCTTCAGTGAATCCTCTTGTCATGAGGTAAAAGATTTGTTCGTCACCAATTTTTCCAACAGTTGCTTCGTGTGTTACTGTTGCATCTTCTTGGTTGATTTCCATGTATGGATAAGTGTCAGTCTTTGATATGTCATCTAGCAATAATGCGTCACATCTGACAGAAGCCTTGACATCTGTTGCACCTTTTGCTACATGCAATAATCCTCGGTATGTTGTTCTACCATTACTTTTGCTAACTGATTTTGAAGTTGTTCTAGATGTTGTATGTGGAGCAAGGTGTACCATCTTTGCACCAGTATCTTGGTGTTGGTTCTTTCCTGCAAATGCAATAGAAAGTGTTTCACCATGTGCATGAGGTCCCATGAGATAGATTCCAGGATATTTCATTGTAAGTTTGCTTCCAATGTTTCCGTCAATCCATTCTACACGTGCACCTTCGTACGCATATGCTCTCTTTGTAACGAGATTGTAAACATCATTACTCCAATTCTGAATAGTTGTGTATCTTAATTTTGCACCTTTCATTGCAATCAATTCTACAACTGCAGAGTGTAGAGATTCTGAAGAGTACACTGGTGCCGTGCATCCTTCGATGTAATGTACTTCTGCACCTTCGTCTGCAATGATAAGAGTTCTTTCAAATTGACCAATGTTTTCTTTGTTGATTCTAAAGTATGCTTGTAATGGTAGATCTACCTTTACGTTTTTTGGAACATAGATGAATGATCCTCCACTCCATACAGCGCTGTTAAGTGCTGCAAATTTGTTATCCTCCGGTGGAATTACTTTACCAAAGTATTTCTTGAATATCTCTGGTTGCTCTTTTAGTGCGGTATCAGTATCCAAGAACA
>JAKEIJ010000202.1 GCA_022545805.1 Nitrosotalea sp.
ATGTGATGACTTGGGGATTTTATCCAGATAGGATTGTTTTGTACGGGCCACGTCTAGTATCGACAATGGATTTCAGGCAGAATTATGTTATTTAAGTCTCTGATTATACATCATAAATAATGTATCTTCATGTGATTGTTATGTACGGCTTCAAACTGTGTAACATGTCCACAATGTACACATGAAAAAAACTGGTCAGTTGGCTGTGTTGGCCGGACTTCGAGCTTATAGTCGTCTATTGCAACTACTGAAATCATGTTCTTTTTTTGTACAACGGCAAAGTGTTTTTCAATTGACAGTGATTCAAGAAAATTCTTGATTGCTTTTATGACTAGGCCAGAATCAACATCTTCATCACTTATGGGTGCAAGTACAAACTCATGAATCTTTAACGCAGGCATTGCCCCCACTTGATCTGATGTGTATACTGCAAGGGGAGACTTCAGGGACGGAATGTCTCTACAGTCTACTGTAATCATAAGTTATTGTGTCGTTTCATGATATTTTAGTCTAACAATTTGTTCAATCGAATTTTCTCTTGTTTGTAACATCTTGTTATGGCAGGTATGTAATGTGTATTGATTCAGTAAGATTTACATAAATACTTGAATCATCTCTGTCGTGGGAATAATATATGAAAATGCAGCAAATGATTTTCTAGAACTAGCAAGTGAACAACGACTAAAGATAATTTTCAAACTATTAGAACAAAAATCAAAAATCTCAAACATGGCAAAAGAATTGCATGCAACTGTACAGGAGGTACATAGAAACTTTGAACGTTTGTCTAATGCCGGACTGATAATGAAAGACAAAGATGGGCTCTATGATTTGACAACCTATGGGAAAACCATGTGTACCCAGGTACCGTCATTATTGTTTTTGTCAAGGAACCGAAAATATTTTGAAACTCATGACTTTGGAGACATTCCGATGAAATTCATACAGCGAATCGGCGCTCTTGCAGGAGGCCAACAGATCAAGGGGTTTGTGAACGTACTAGAACAATGGAAGCTTGTATACAAGAATGCAGACGAATACATCTACGAATTGTTCACAGAAGTTCCTTTGGATTTGATAGAGCCATTGCTCGCTCGAGTAAAACGTGGAATCACATTGAACTACATATTTTCTAATATGGTAATTGTTCCAAAAGGAAGAAAAGAACTGTTGCACAAATTGGGCATGAAGGAATTATTGGACAAGGGATTGGTGGAGCGAAAAATGAAGGACGGTGTAAAGGTTGTAGTCGTTTTAAACGAAAAAGAAGCATGTGTATTGTTCCCCACACTTGATGGAGATGCAGATATGAGAGAGATGTTCTACAGCAAAGACCAGTTATTTCACGAGTGGTGTCTTGATTACTTTAGATACTGCTGGTACAACTCTGGGCCATTCCAAGAGAACAAGATTTCAGAATAGGTAATAGTTATAGATTTAATCTCTTGTTGAATGCTGGTATCTATTGCAAGAGTCTAGTCTACAATACATTTGTTGTGTCAAATGTGGCCACTCATTAGAATTGGAAACGTTTGAGAAAAAAAATGAAATCGTTGAAGGTCTTCTCACTTGTGTACAGTGTAATGGCATATATCCAATAATAATGTCTATACCGATACTGGTAGAGGATCTTTCCCTGTTTCTATCAGTTAGAGCAAAGCTTGGGGGATATCTTTTGCTTAATACAAAAAATCCAAAAATAAAATTACTGATAAAAAAATCTCTAAAAAATATAAAAAAAATTGGTGATGACACCACTGATCTGGAAAAAACTTGGGTTGGAATTTATAAAAAAAGCAGGCCAGTTACGTTTGAAACAAAAATAAAAAATGTTGTCAACAAACTTCCCAAGTGTGATTTTGTTATAGAGCACGGATGCTCTGTTGGAATTATATCTAAAATGATGGCAAGATATCATGGAATGGTATTTGGTATTGACAAGTCATTTTTTGCACTACTTGAAGCAAAAAAACATAAAACAAAAAACACTGATTTCTTTCTTGCTGATTCCTTGTCTGTACCGTTTGGTGCCATGAAGTTTGATCTTGTTGTGGCTCTTAATGTATTGGAACTAGTAGAACCTTTGAAACTTTTAAAAATTATTGGTAGACAGACTAGGAAATTTGTTCTACTATCTGATCCTTATGATTATGACAGAGGTAAAAATTCTGTCAAATTCAGACTTGATGAAAAAACATTAAGGTCAAAGATAAAACAAATGGGATTCCAGTTAATTGCAGGTACTGTCAGACCAAGCTTTATTTTGTGGAAATTAAGGGTTAATCCAAGATTGGAATTGATTTACCGGACTGACCTGATTCTTGCAAGTCTCTAATTGGTGTAATAATATTCACTTTTCACACCATGATAAATTCTTCTTTTAACTTAAATAACAATTAGAAAAAGTACACTTGATGAAGATTAATACAGTTTCAGTTATCTTGGTACTCTTAGCAGGCTCCATGATTTTGCCACCAGGCTTGTCTTATGCCCAAGTTTCCAATTCTACAATGTCTGATCAAACTGGAATGAATGATACCTTGACTACGTCTGAAAATACTACCATGACTACTCAAAATGCTACTTCATCTACACCTGTTATGACCAATCAAACTGAGACAAATGAAACAATGACTAGTGAAAATTCTACAGAATCACAAACTAATGATACGACTGATGCTGTAAAAGTATCTGATTTTATCCATCAAGCAGTTGCAGACTTTAAGCAACAAGGTGATGACACACGCAAAGTCATATTTGACTGCAGAGATAGAATCCAGACTGCAGCAGCTGGTGATGTTAGTTCTATAAAGAACGACTGCTCTATCCAGCTTAACGCTATCAAGGCAAAATACCAAGAAGAGCGAATCCAATATCATGACTATGTAAAACAATACCGACAAAGCGTTATGGTCTTTCTAAGTGATGCAAGAGGGGAGTAAAATATTTTATTGATTGTAACTTGGAAATTTGCGAATCAGTATTTGCCTGTATCATCAGTATTCAAAAATTTCTGG
>JAKEIJ010000203.1 GCA_022545805.1 Nitrosotalea sp.
AGTTCTGGAGAGAGTTTGTCTTTTGGACCTCGCTTTCCAATTGCAATCATTGCCATCACCTCAAAATCATCAGGTACACCGAGCGTTGTCTTTGCCTTGGCATAGTCAAATCCTGCCATGGCGTGTGTTACCAATCCTTGAGATACTGCCTGGATTGCAAGGTTCTCCCATGCAGCTCCTGTATCAAACTGGTGTGTAATAGATGGCTGTCCGTTGTTTTCAAAGTTCTTTCTTGATACAATAACTACCAGTGCAGATGCATCAGCACACCACTGCTTGTTAAAGTCAATTAGCAGGTTGAAAAAGTCATTCCAGTTTTGAGAACCTCTCTTGACATAGATGAACCTCCATGGTTGGCTGTTAGAAGACGATGGAGCCCATCGTGCAGATTCAAATAAAGAGAACAGTTCCTTGTCGCTTATTTCAGACGGTACAAATGATCTTGGAGACCACCTGTTTACAATAACAGGGTTGATTTCAAATGTCATGCTTCGCGATTTTTGCACTTCTGGATCTATCATGGACAATTTTCGTATTCCATATTAGTTATTTAACATAATCGACTTTTAGAATTATAATACATGTAACAATAATTCCAGGTTATCGTTTCATGGAATCTATGCGGGAAAAAATTGGTCCCATGTATTTACTAGATGCTACAACTGCAAACGCTACACCAGCACCAAGAAGTATTCCACCAACTACATCAGTAGGATAGTGAACTCCAACATAGATTCTCGAATATGCAACAAGTGCTGCCTCAATTGCAAGGATTATGGAAGCAATAATCTGCTTGCTTTTATGAAATCTCAAAAGGAGAATTGCTGCGCCACCGGAAACAATTATAGCATGACCGGATGGAAAAGACGGATCAGTTTCATTTGGAACCAAAAGATTCTCACTTGAAACTGGTACAGGTCGTTGTCTATCTATCTCAGATTTTAGTACAGTTCCAAGAGGAATTAGTATCAAGAAAGTTATCGTAAGCAATACAGCAACCTTGCGTCCATCTTTTCTGCCAAAAACAAAAAGAAGTGCAGTTACTCCAATCCAAACTGCTTCACGTCCATATTTTGACAGGTCTACCATTATCTTGTCAACAGTCTTTCCTGTAGGATGATTTATCGATACAAAGGTAGAATGGTCCCATTCCGATACACCAGTATTATTTTGAAGAATCATCAAAGCCAATATTGCAAATCCTGCAAATAGTATTGCAGATGCTATGGCGTATTTCATTTAATCAAACTGAAAAACATCTTCGTTATAAAACAAGCTCTATACCATCATTTGATGCATTCAGGGTGTATCTGCTCTTCACTTTCTTGTCCACATGACTTGCATTGAAACTGATACGGTTTACCACAGATGAGGCATTTCTTTAATGCTTCAAGTTCATATCCACAATGCCTACAAGTATCTGCACGCATTTTCATGACACTTACCAAGATGTTGTATTTATCGATTCCATGAAAACTCCAAGTGGTATTTTGCAGTAGGGCAAGCTAATTTCATTCATGAGGTAGGAGTCGATTAAACAACTTAGCTTAACAATAATAAAACAAGCTTATGAGGTGTTATCAGTTTGTACACATAACTATAGGTATGACCTACAAAGCAAAACCCACAGTGTGGGCAGCAGAAGTTCGCGCTCCATTCAAGAAAGTAATAGCATTCGACATCCTGTTTTTGGGACTAGGTGCAGTAATCGGAGCCGGGGCAATCACCGCAGTCCTATTTCATTAGATAGGACTTTTTTTAATTTTTAAAGCGGTGATCAAGTTATGGTCTTGCTGTGTTTCCTTTGATACATCGCAATACAAAAAATAACGGACGCGCCTATTATAATTATAATTCCAGCGTAAAAGAAAGACGAGAAAGAAATTATTCCAATGGGTTCAACTTCAAAATAATCTTGGACGATCATAAAACCGCCCATAACCATCGCTCCAATCAATACCACGATCAATATTTCCATTCATGTTTCATGGACGGTACACCTTTTAACCATTTATCAAGAATTTTATAATTACTACTCAAATCCTATGGAATTAAAAAAATTATTCTACACGATGATGTAAGACAAGCTGATCATAGAATCTTACAGACTTGATATTAACAAATTCAAGCATTCCATATCTTGAGAGCTCACGCCCAAAACCACTCTGTTTGACGCCTCCAAACGGTACCCTTGGATCAGAGATGACTACGTTGTTTACTGAAACAATTCCAGACTCTATCAATCTGGACAATTTTTCGGCTTTTTCAAGGTTCTTTGTCCATATGCTTGCTCCAAGACCATATTGCGACGAGTTTGCAAGCCGGATTGCCTCATCTTCGTTCTCAACTACCGTAACAGGGGCAACCGGTCCAAATACCTCCTCACGAGCAACCATCATCTCAGGAGTGACATTGTCAAGAACAGTTGGAGCATAAAAGTAGCCCTTGTCTTTGAGCATTTTACCTCCAGTAAGAACCCTAGCCCCTTTGCTAACAGCATCTTTTACCATTGTATCTATCCTGTGAAGCCCGTCAGCGTTTACAAGCGGTCCAATGTCGGTACTTTCAGACATCGGGTCTCCCACGTTTAGTTTTTCCACTTTTTGTACAAATTGCTCAATGAACTCTTTTGCAAGATTTTTCACTATAAAGAATCTCTTAGATGCAATACAGCTTTGACCACAATTGATGAATCGGCCTTTGACTGCTCCAGTTGATGCCTTGTCGATATCAGCGTCAGAGCACACTATGAACGGATCACTTCCACCAAGCTCCAAGACACATTTCTTTATTTGGGATGTTGCCCGTTGTGCAACTTTAGCACCAACAACATTGCTTCCGGTAAAAGTTACAGCGTTGATATCAGAGTCAATTAATTTTTCAGCCATGCTGGAGTCACTTACAAGTGTTTGGAATATTCCTTCAGGAAATCCAGTCTTTGCAAACATTTTTTCTATTTGAATTCCACATTGCATGGTGACACTTGCAGGTTTTAGCACAATTGTATTTCCGGCCATCAGCGATGGCGCAGCAAATCGCAGCGCTTGCCAGTATGGAAAATTCCATGGCATGATGCTCGCTATTATTCCAATTGGCTCAAAAGCGATAAAACTTTTTCTTGCATCGGTATTTACCGATTCAGGATTTAGAAATGTCTCCCCATTGTCACCATAAAATTCCATCACCCATGCACACTTTTCCACTTCAGCAAGTGATTCCTTGAGCGGCTTTCCCATCTCTTGTGTTGCTACCTTTGCAAGTGATTCCTTGTTCTTTCGAAGCTCTTCTGACAAGAGATGCAAAAACATGGCACGGTTCTTAGAATCGGTCTTCCACTTGGAAAATGCTTCACGAGACTTTGCTATCTTACTTTTTAGATCAGCCGCAGTGATGTTTTGATATTCAGCAATAATTTCTTCAGTAGCGGGATTGATTGTCTTAATAGACATCAAGCATAATACCTGTCAATACAGTTATATACCTTTGGCTGGTTATTATTACCAATGAATGGTAACTATGACCAACCTGACCCATCGGCAATCTTTAGAGAATGGATCCAGCGTAGCGGTAAGGCACAGATGGACTTTATGAGAACATTTGGCGATATGATGAATCGCACAAACCAAACCAACCCATTGGATACATTAAAAGAGATTGCAGACAAGACAGCAAGGACACAGACAGATCTTGTGCAAAATTTTGCAGAGAGTGGATCAAAGGCCATGTACAACTGGTTTAACCTTGCACAAAACTTGCCCCAATTTTCATCATGGGGTGCGTTTAAGACATCAGTTGGAAGCAATGGCAGAATTTCCATACCCGAAGCAGAAAGAGAAGCAATAGGAATCAAGGAAAATGATCTGGTCCAAGTGATTGTAGTTCCAATCTTTAAAAACAATTCACGACAGGAGGTGAAAAAATGAGCAAGACAGAAACAAAAGAAGCATACGCAGTATACAAGCAAAACATGAATCGATATTTTGAAGAAGCAGAAAAGAATGTCACACAATACATCCAAGCAGTCTCAAACCTACAGCAAGAATTTGCAACAGCATACAAAAATGCCGTAGAGACAGCAATCGAATTCCAGCAGGAGACAGCAACAAAGAGTGGTTTTAATGCAAACCTTCCACCAACTTATCTCAAAGCAATCAATGATGCAACAGAAGAGATAGTAAAAACCAGTTCTGTACAAAACAAGGCAGTATTGGCAGCAATGGAAGCAGCAAGACAAAACATTAAGACATTCAATGACAACATGAAGGCATTCACAACTATGGATTCAAGCATATTGCAATCATGGTTCTCAGCATGGACTCCAAGCAAGAACTAGATTAAATCTTCATTTTTTTTTATTTTTCAGATCTTTCTACAAGCCATTGACCAAATTCAGGAAGCACCTTTTTTTGTGAAAATGAACTTGCTATCATGCCTACATGTCCAGTCGGGTATATCTTCAGTGTCTTGTCATGACTTGATACAGCATAATGAATAGGCATGCTGCATTCAGGTGAGACCAAGTGATCACCCACTGCAACTTGTGTAAGAAGAGGCATGGTGATATTTTTCAGAGAAACCTGCCTTCCACCCACGTACATGTTGTTATTTATCAAGAGATTTTCCTGATAGACATCCTTTATCCATTGTCGGTACAGTTCTCCAGGAATTGGAGGTGTGTCAGAGACCCATTTTTCTACCCGAATAAAGTTTTCAACATATTCTTTATCATGAATATTTTTAAAGAAATTTAGGTACTTTTCAAATCCTTGCTCAAATGGCTTTAGGATAGAAAAGACATAGTACATCAACTCTGGAGGCATGTTGCCAATCGTGTCTACCAATTTATCAACATCCATGTGTTTTGCTAGGTTTGATACTACCGTACTATCGCGTCGTCCGTCAATCACAGGAGCAGTTAGTGTCAAGTTCTTGATTTTTTCAGGATGCAGTGCAGAATATACCGTAGAGAGTGTTCCACCGGTACAATATCCTTGCAGGGATACCGCATCAGATGAAGATTCTTTTCTTACAAAGTCTATGCAATTATCCATGTAGCCATTGACATAGTCATCAAAACCCTCATGTCGATTGATTTGAGTTGGTGTTCCCCAGTCAATTAAATATACATCAACTCCGTGGTTTAGCAAATTTCTTACCCAACTCTTTTTTGGATGAATATCTAAAATGTGAAATCTGTTTATCAGAGCATATACAATCACAAGGGGGGTCCTTACCTGTCGTTGAACCAACGGATTAAAGTGTAATAGTCTAACTTTTCCTTCAGAGTATACTACTTCGTTGGGTGTAATCTCAAGATCAATCTCTTCAAGAGACTTGGCAAGGTTTGGAGCCTCTAGTATGTTCTTGTTTAGTTTGATGAAATCTGCAAGTAATCGAGGATCAATTCTTATTTCGTTGGCCAACTCAAGTTGCTCCCTTGTTTGCTATTTTTTCAAGTTTGGCAATTCTTTTTCGCAAAGAGTGTAGTTCTTTGTACACTTCATCCATCTCTTTCTTTGTAGGCATGCTTGCACTCTCAAGCAGTATGGATGACATGTTGTTCCAGTGTTTGGCTATTTCAAGTTCACTTGATACAAGTTTGCCAAAGTTTTCGGCAAAGTCAGTAGAATCAAAGAGTCTGGTAAAATAGTTTTCAAAGATATCAATCCATATGCGTTTTGAGGCCTCGACATGCTCAGAATCATTTGGAAGTTCAGGCACCTTTCTGGCGTATTCTTTCTGTGCTTCATTCCATGTATCTGTAAGTTGTTTATAGTATTCAGAGAGTCTTGTGTTAAATTCCGCCATGTCTTCATTCATCTCTATCGTTTCTGTGGTAATGCTTTTGACGTTGGTAGCAAACTTTC
>JAKEIJ010000204.1 GCA_022545805.1 Nitrosotalea sp.
CAGTGCTCCAGCATATGAGAAAGTCTCAAAAAAGCTCCAAAAAGAGTACAAATGCTACATCCCAGACTGCTATGACCATCCAGAGTATCTAGAATCGGTTTTAAAGTCAATTTTTGGTAATGCATATACTGCAATAGTAGATCAGATAAAAACAGAACTTGCAGAACATGCAGATGATAACGGCATCAACTTATTGATTAAAACTATAGCAAGGTAATTTTCTTGCTGTCAATATCAAAGAAAAATGAATTGCAAAAGCTATTGTTGATAACAATAGTTTGTACAGGATTTACAATTCTTGTCTCTACGATGTTAGGAAAAGAAATTGTAAAACAAGTAACTGATGTAATGTACATCATAGCTACTGCGACATTTGTCATTTTATCAAGTATCCTAGTTTTAAGATTCAAAAAAACAGGAGATCATGGAAAAGCAGCGTTATTTTTACTTGGAACATCTGTATCTTGGTTTCTTGCAGAAACAGCTTGGACGGTATATGAATTAGTATATGATAAAAATCCATTTCCTTCAGTCGCTGATGTATTTTACATATCAGGATATCCACTAATGCTTGGATTTTTAATGTACTACTTAAAACCTGTAAGAAAAGCAATAACAAAAAAAATGATGATATCTGCAATTTTAATTTCAGCATCTATTGCAATCCCTAGCATATACATGGCATATTCTCCAGAACCTGATATTACACTATTTGAAAATGCATTAGCTACATCTTATCCAGTTTTGGATTCAATCATTTTCATACCTGCGATAATTGGGATAGCACTTTTTTTCAGAGGAGAAGTAAATTTTACATGGTCTCTCATTTGCATAGGAATACTTTGCTTTGCAGTCGGTGATATCGGGTTCCAATATGCAACTTTTACCAATACATACTATACCGGACATCCAGTAGATATCATTCTGATGTGGTCTTACATTTTATTTTCATTTGGCGTATATGACCATGTTAGAATATTTAGAAAAAGTGGACAATCAAATGAAAACAGCCAACTAGACAATTGGCGCTAGAACAAATTTTGCCTTTCCGTCAAAATTACATTCTGTTAGATTCAACATTTGCCCTATTTGTAGAGCAGAGGCAGTCATTATTCTACCCATCACCCGTATGCTACCTTCAAATTCAACAATACCAAATACTTCATCACCTTTACTTGAGAATTCAATTAGTTTTGCAGTCCTGGTAACTGGTCTCCAAATTACATTTCCAAAACAGGAATTACACATATCACTTGGAGGCCATACATGTTTATCACATCTAGTACAAAAGCTACTTACAAAGACATTATTTTTTAATTCTTGTTCAAATCTTGTCATGATTCCAATATCAAAACAGTAGATGACGTAGCTGCTGCAGACATGTTATGCACCAATCCCGTTTTGGCACCATCAACCTGTCTTTTTTTTGTAGTGCCCTGTAATTGCTGGAATATCTCAATTGTTTGAGCTATACCAGTAGCACCCAAGGGATGACCACACCCAATCAATCCACCTCGTGGGTTTATTTTTTTGTCACTAGTTTCATACAGATTACTAACATATGAGCTTCCCAACCCAGGTTTGGTAAAACCAAGATCTTCGAGTTCAATTATTTCACATATGCCAAAAGCATCGTGGAGTTCTGCCACATCAATGTCATCTGGTGTTCTTTTAGCCATATCATATGCTCTATGAGATGACTGGACATTAGATTTCATGCAAGCAAGATCATCATTTTTTGTAAATCCGGCTGATAGGGATTTCTGACCTATTCCAGATATCCAGACGGGTTTGTCAGTGAATTTTTTTATTACATCCTCTGATGCAAGCAATATAGAAGCCGCACCATCACATGGCATCGAACAATCAAGCAATCGGAGATTATCTGTAAGATTTTTTGACTGCATTATTTCGTCTAACGAAAATGTTTTTTTAAAATATGCAAATGGGTTGTCAGTTGCATTGTTATGGTTTTGTGCACTAACATAAGCAATATCTTCCATAGTAGTACCAAACTTGCGCATGTGTGCGCTTGCAAACATTGATGCCCAGTAAATTGGATGTTTGTATTGCCCCCTGGAAACATCCCATTCAAGCACAAGACCTGGACTGTCAGATTTTTCTGCACCAATTACTAACGCAACATCTGCAAGTCCTGATGCAATGTAAGAATATGCCGAAACGATTCCATTAGTTCCAGAATTACATAAACTCTCAACAGAATGTGATACTTTTGGAGAAATTCCTGATAATTCGGATACCACATTTGATAGATACTTGGAATCACTGTTAGTTGATGTAAGAACTACGTCAATGTCTTCTTGAGAGAGGTTTTTTGTGCTATCAAAAAGCGGTTTGACAGATGACAACATGAGAGATTCTAGAGTAGAATCAGTTTTTGAAAATTCTGCAAGCCCTGATGAAGCTATACCCACCCGTCTCAATTCATAGACTCCTTAAAAGTAGAAACAAACAGATCAAAAGAATTCTTGACATCCCCTGAAGGATTAAACTGGAGAATTGGAAGATCAATTCCTGCATTTACAAATCTCAAAAGTTGTTTTCTTCCATCATCAGGAGTGCCACATATTGCCAATTCGCTCAACATTTTGTCTGAGACATGAACATGATTTTCTTCGAGTCCTGATTTTTTGTATTCATCAAAGATAGCATGTGTTTCTTTTTCAAATCCATTTTGTGCTAAAAATTCTCTGTAAATTTTACCGACTGATACATAAAATGCCAGAG
>JAKEIJ010000205.1 GCA_022545805.1 Nitrosotalea sp.
CAAAATGTTATTACAGAGAAAAAGAGTCCATATGTCAAAGAATATTCTCTGCCTTTTGGTTCTGCTCCCAATGGATTGGTTGTAGACAAGACTGGATTGGTTTGGGTTACTGCACAAAATGCCACGCTCTATTCTGTTAATCCGTCAAGCGGACAGGTGAAAAAATATCTGATAATGGGTGGGGCGACACCGTATGCCAATGTAGGAGTAAATTCCACTATGGTCTGGGCCATTGTACAAGACGATATTGGAAACATCTGGTTCTCACCTCTTGGGACAAAGACCATATGGAGATTTGATCCGTCAAGCCATGCTTTTACTTCATACATGTCTGAGACTGGGGCTCCGTTTCAGATAAAGACAGACAAGAAAGGAGAGGTCTGGTTTACTACATTACGTGGCAATACAGTAGGCGTCATAAAACCGCAAAATAATGACTATGCCATTTCAACTTTTGATACTGGTTCCAACACTAATCCAGCTGGAATATTTTTACAAAATAATTCTGTATGGATAGCAAATGTGGGCACTCAAAACATTTTCAAGTATTCCATTAATCAAAAAGACAATTTGACACAAGATATTACCATTGCACAGAAAATTCCACAGGACAATGTAACTATATTTTCGGCTCCAACTGATCTACTGGTGGACAAGAACATCTTATGGTTGACTGAACATGGTACAAGTTTTCTTACAAGTTATGATCTTACCGATGGAAAAATTACACGATATCCTACATCTACAAATAATTTTCAAACTACCACCCTGCCTTTCTGGATTCGCGGAGTAGATGGCCCACAAGTTTTGTGGTTCAACGAACACCAGGGAAACAAGATAGGACGCTTTGATATATCTAATAAAACCCTGATAGAATATAACATTCCGTCATTGCCAAATGATGGATACCTTACTTATCCTCTGAACATTTCACAAGATCCACATGATGAAAAAGTTCTCTGGTTCTCAGAGTGGAACACTGACAAGGTTGGAGTTGTTGACGGAAACCTACCAATATCTTTTGACCTGGACCTCAATGCTACCCAAGTAGTGTTAGGTCATGGTAAGACAGGCGCTGTTGATATGACAGTCATGGGTGCTTCGCATTACTCTGATAATCTCTCTTTGAATACCTCTAGCTCGATTACTCCAACTGCAGATCTTGGGAATCTGACAGTCCATTTTTCCTCAAATGAGGCAAGTCCCTCTCATGGTACAATCCATGTATTCCTAGATGGCAGTAAAGTCAATCCTGGGAATTACACTGTTGGGTTAAGTGCATCCGATGGATTTGTTACAAAGACAAAATTTCTTGATTTGCATATAATGCCATAATTTTGTGCCTTACTTTTCAAAAAATTGGGCGGTAACTATGCATTTTTCCAGTGCATACTCTTTGATCTCTAAAAATCTGAACTCTTCTATTATGAAGTAGATGTAATCTTCCTTGTATTGAGGCAGTTCCATTTTTTTCTTTGTAGTCTTGTCTTCATAATATTCTACATCTGGGCCCCTGCCAAGTAGGTTTTTGCACATGTCCCTAAGCTGGTCTATGCTAAACTTGTCCAAAAGAAAGTACTTGCTTGAGAGCTCCTTGAAAAATATCTTGTCTTCAGCATCCATCTCTTTTTTTATCTTTGCCATCTCTGATTTTCTACCGTCGTCATCTTTTGGCTTTCCAATAGAATTATCTGGATGCATTAACTTGAATTGTTTTTCACCAAAATATATATCATAAAATTGCAATAACATTTTTTATATTTCTGTACAACTTAATTGCGAGTGTGTTGGAAAAATCTTTGACAATTTATTTGCGATAATTTATGACTTGATCATCTATAAACAAATTTGTTTAACTGTTGATTACTGTGAAACGTCTGTTGAAAACTCACAGGTACATATCTGTCTTATATCCCACTGAGCTACTCTCAAAACTGGACAAAACAAAGATCAGTCATTATGTATCAAGTGCTGATGGTATACTATAGATCTGGACTTGTAGAAAACATGTACGCCTTGATACCTTTGAATCTAATTAGAAAATTGCCAAAGATGCAAAAAACTACGATCAACTTTTTGATCGAATTTTATTGGTCTGAAAACCATACTGTAAGATCTTTTACCTTTCCAGTCACGCTAGTTATGTAATTGGTTATATATGGTACCACTTTATAACCTATTTAAATGCCGCAAACAAAACCGATTGTCGACATCGTAAACGTGGTTGCCTCTGCTTCAGTAGACCAAAAAATTGATCTTGTGGCAATTACAAAAGAATTCCCGGACGTTGAATACCATCCTGAACAATTTCCAGGCCTAGTCTTTAGATTAAAGTCTCCAAAAACTGCGACACTTATCTTTAGCTCAGGTAAAATGGTTTGCACTGGTTCAAAATCCGAAGAGGCAGCAGTAAATGCTGTAAACACAGTTGTACAAAGACTTCGAAAAGGCAAAATAAAAATAAAAAAGAATCCAGAGATTACAATTCAAAACATCGTAGCTTCTGTTAGTCTTGGTGGCAAGGTTCACTTGGAAAAAGCTGCACGTAGTCTCCCAAGAAGTATGTATGAACCAGAACAATTTCCTGGTCTGATACATAGAATGCTTGATCCACGTTCTGTGGTTCTAATATTTGCCTCTGGAAAACTAGTGTGCACTGGAACAAAGAAGGAAGCCGAAGTTTACCGAGCGGTCCACAATCTTC
>JAKEIJ010000023.1 GCA_022545805.1 Nitrosotalea sp.
AGAGAATCTACTTGACATAATCACTACAATAGAGTTGAGCAAAAAGACATTTGCAAAGATAAAGCAAAACCTGTTTTGGGCATTTGCATATAATGCTGCACTAATTCCAATTGCTGCAGGTATTCTTGTGCCTTTTTTTGGGGCACAGATGTACAGCTATTTACCGCTCTTGGCAGGTGGTGCAATGGCAACAAGTTCTGCAACAGTTGTGGGAAATTCTATATTATTGAGTAGGTACAGGCCAAAAAAACTAGCCGTGTAGCTATTTTCCTGAAAGTTTCTTTCTTTTTTCTTCTATTCTTTTTTCTGCTTCAAGTCTTTCTAGAGTATATGATTTCATATCTGCAAACTTGATTATGTTGGACAGGTTTGGATGGACTTTTTTGATGGCCTTGAACATTTCCTGTGCGACCTTTCTATAGTCTTGATGTCCTTGTGGGACAGTTCTTAATTCGATCAAGTGAGATGCTTCGCGGAGATTTAGTTTCATAAAGTATGGATAATTGTATGCAAAGTTTACAACATATTGGGCCTGCTCTGGCATCTTTGATTTGATATTTTCCCAAACTTCTTTTGACTTGTACATGCAGTCATCAAATTCTTTTTTGATTCCAAGTTGTTTTATTTCATCTGGTATAAAATATCCACGATTTGCAGCAAGTAACTGTCGTTCAAGTGTAAGCACACGGTGTCTATGGAAATCACGAAACATTCCAAAGTTTGTCAAAAAATCAAATGTGTACTCTGTCATTTCAAATGCGCGCGGTGGTCTCTGTCTTCTGTTCTGTCTTTGATCAGAAAATATTTTTATTATTTTTTTCCTGTCTTGTGATTTTATTTTTCTTACTTGTACCAGTATGTCTCTGAATGACATGCCTGCTGACTGTTCATATAATATGGAAGCAATTATTTTCTCTTCTGCCTTTTTTTCTTGTTCCCAATCAACCAAGTCTGCAAGATACTTTGTATTTACTTTTACTTTGAGATGTTTCTTACCAAGTGCAATGGATTTTGTCTTAATGTCTCTTAGATATTTTTGTAGAGCCTTACCGTGGTTATCGTCGGCTCTTCTTACAAATGACTTTATCGTGGTATTCAATTCTCTCTGAATCTTGGTTGCAAGAACCCTTTCTTCCTCGAGGGATGAAGAATAAAGTATGGTAAGCAGATACTCAAAGGCCCTACCATTTCCTGTTATGCCTACATTAGTCAAAGTAGATGCTGGAAGAAGTCCTCTGAGAATGTCTAATGCCTTTGCGCGAATGGTTGCATTGTAAATTCTAGTTGCAGACTTTGTCTCATCTTCGGTTGCGAGTTTGGAATATAGAACATCTATTCCGTTTGAGTTTCGAAACTTTTGATTCTCGATTGGTTCCTGTTCTTTCATGTAATCTATTGCTGGCTGGATACTTTTCGAATATACTTCAAAATCCAAGTTACACGCCTCAATGTAAATGTCGGCATATTTTGAACTCATTATTTCTGGCGCTCTGTAAAACTTGAACTCACCATTTATTTTTTTGTCCCAAGCAACATATCTTGATGATTTTTCAAGATATGACAATCCGATTCTACGGTCTTCGATTTTTTTTACTGCAATGTTTGACAAGCCTTCAATTGCAATTTGAGCTTCTCCAAGCTCTGCAACAGAATCGTCTCCATATTCAAGTAATACTTTATTGTAAAATTCTTCACCACGATTTTCATTTTGTGCAAACTCGTCCAAGAAAATTTTTCGCATACTCTTGTCAGTCCTGCTATATCTTGACATCAGGGCACCCCTGTCGACCTGTCTTGGACTGGTGATGGCAAATACAGAATCCTCTACGTTTGAAAAATGTTTCAAAAGAATTTCTTTTTCAGAACCTGAAAACTCTGATGACAATATATCGTTCAAACCTTCTGTAGATAATAACTACTTCTTTCCAATCTGGATCAGATCGGATGGTCCTATCTTTGGTGCATTGTGTTTTGCTTGCCATCTGAGTAAAACTTCTTTGAATGAATCAGCTTCTTGCGGATCTTCAGTATACATCAAAGTTGTAACCCACTTGCCTGGGCCTGCAGTTCCGCCCATGGAGTTCATCCAAAAGTCTGTCGGCATGTTTTCAAACGCCTTGTTTTTTTCATCCCGGCTCATGTCTACCCAACGCTTGGAGACAAAGTGTAGTATTTCATCTAGTTCTTCCTTTGTGATCATTATTGAACCATTACTATGCAAGTGATTATAAAATTACGCATTTTTTGCAATTTTGCGAGAACATTAGCTAAAATGATCTTACCAAAACTGAAAAGCTTGTTAACATGTTCCTGATTATATGAAATTTAAAACACCTACCTAATGAGCAAGGAAGAGATCGAATTTATCGGCAAGCAAGTTAAGGACATGTATGGCACCTATATCGGCAAAGTAATAGGGACTATAACAGACATTGATGGAAGTGTACAAACCGTTGGTGTTGATTGTGGTTCTGAAGGACTTAAGCAGATAGCATTCGAGCAATTGGTCATTCAAGGACAATATGTAATTTTCATTCCTAGATGGAGATTAGATGCCCAAAGACTATTGCGAGAGAAGGGGCTTACCATGCGTCGTATACGTGCCCTGATGGATATCGTATCTGAAAACGATGACATGAAAGACGATGCTGAATTGATCCATGAGAAGTATAAGATGAAATTGTTAACTCTGGATGAGACTGAGAGACAGATTAAAGAAAAACTTGAGAAAAGACTCGGAGAACTTGATGGGCAACTAAAGTCAATCAGGATGCTAAGATTTGACGCCAAGTTGCAAAACAAGAGCAATGAGATATCTGATGCCAAGTATGATTTAGTCAAAACTCACACAGTTGAAATCATCGAACACATTGAACACGAAAAGGCAGAGATAACAAGCATCCAACGTCGCATCAACGATCTTTCAGTTGAGAGTGGAGAGCGCATAGAAAGTCCAAAACAGGACGTTCATTCAGCCGCCATTTCATATCTTGGAAAGGTAGAAAGTCCTTCTCCTTCACAGCCAAAGACTCCAGCACCTACGGACATTGGAGTTGGTACCAGTATTCCCACTGCACCGGCAACAAAGCCTGTAGCCATCGGAGCCGATGGTGATGAAGCCCCTCAAGATTCAGATTGGCTTAAGAGAATATCATCCTCTTAGTACAAACTGACGGGATTGAAGGATTCGCTCCCAACTCCATTTGAGCGAACCTTTTTTTTGACATGCAAACTATCTGATTGTATTGGACTTGTATAACATAGGTCTTGGAAACGATGATCAAAAGACAAGGGCTGCGGCAAGCCAAGACAGTGTAAAATTCTGGGAGTCTCAGGCTGAGAATCTTTATTGGTCTAAACGATGGCACACTGCCCTGGAGTGGAATCCTCCTTTTGCACGATGGTTTGTGGGTGGAAAAACCAATGCGTCTTACAATGCTCTTGATAGAATAGTGCAGAAAAATCCAGACAAAAAGGCAATACTTTGGGAAGGCGAAGATGGTTCCACAAGAGTTCTAACCTACAAAGACCTGCTTGTCGAAGTATCAAAACTTGCAAATGCCTTGAAAACACTTGGTGTACAAAAAGGTGATAGGGTTACTGTCTATCTTCCGATGGTGCCTGAGCTGATAATCTCACTTCTTGCATGCGCAAGAATTGGAGCCATTCATACTGTAATATTTTCAGGATTTAGTGCAAAATCAATTCGGGACAGAGTTGATGATTCAAAATCTAAAGTAATAATCACTGCAGATGGAGGAAGAAGACGCGGAGCTCTGGTCAAACTAAAAGATGTTGTAGACGAGGCAATACAAGGACTAGATTTTGTAGAAAACGTAATTGTTCTTGAACACACACATAATCAAATTACATTTACTACACGTGATAAGAGATGGAATGATCTTGTAAGTTCCGTGGAACCACTCTGTGATGCAGAGATGGTTGACAGTACTCATCCTCTTTACATTCTTTATACTTCGGGAACAACAGGAAAACCAAAAGGTGTACTACATGGAACTGGAGGATATCTTACACATGTATCTTCCACATTCCAGTGGATCTTTGATATCAAGGACTCTGATGTCTATTTTTGTACTGCTGACATTGGTTGGGTTACAGGACACAGCTATGTAGTCTATGGACCGTTAATGAATGGGGC
>JAKEIJ010000206.1 GCA_022545805.1 Nitrosotalea sp.
AAGTGCGCAATCTCTTTTGTGATATGTTTTTCAAGATCTGAGATGTCATGTATATTCTCAAATCGTACGTCATCTTTTGCAACACATAAAATCTTGTCATCCATCTCTCCGCCATCTTTCATCTGGAGCATTCCGATTGGATGTGATTCAATCAACACTCCAGGATATGTAGGATTTGTAACAAGAACAATTGCGTCCATTGGATCTCCGTCTTCTGCAAATGTCTGTGGGATGATACCATATTCCCCTGGATAGAAGAATGGCGAAAATAATACTCTGTCAAGTTTTATGACGCCATGTTTTTTGTCATACTCGTACTTGTTCTGAGAACCTTTTGGAATTTCTACTATAACGTTTATTACTTCTGGTACTTTGGGACCAGTCTCAACATCACGCCACAAATCCATGGTTGTGTCTCAGAAATAGCTCCTATTTAATTTACAGCATGCAGTTTTAATTTCTAAAATTTCCATACGTCAAGACTTCGGAAAAGATAAAACTGTACTCCAGTCTGATTGATATCATGAAGGCAGCACATGTTTTGGGACCATCAGATGTCCAGATAAAAAATGTGGAAAGACCACAGGTTGACAACGGTGAGATCCTAGTCACCATGAAAGCCTGCGGAGTATGTGGCTCAGACCTTGAAAAGATCTACGGCAGATATAGCCAACCTTCCATGAGACTGGGTCATGAGCCATCAGGTATAGTATCGGAAGTAGGAAACGGTGTTACCAATTTTAAGAAAGGAGACAGGGTTTTTACCCATCACCATGTTCCATGCTATTCATGTCACTTTTGCATGCATGGAAACGAAACCATGTGCCAGAAATATTCAGAGACAAATCTTTCCCCTTGCGGACTGGCTGAAGAGTTTATTGTGCCCCAATGGAACGTATCCCACGGCGGAGTCATAAAATTGCCAGACCATGTATCCTTTGAAGAGGCTGCAATGATAGAGCCTCTTGCATGTTGTATAAGAGCATGGAATAAAATAAAATTCAAAAAAGGTGATTCAATTGCAATTTTGGGTGCAGGTCCAACTGGATTGATGCACTTGATGCTAAGCAAGACATATGGAATTAAAGATATCTTTTGTCTTGATATCAACGATTTTAGATTAGGTTTTGCAAAAAAATTCGGTATAACTGATGCAATAAGATCAGATGACACAGAAGCAAATCAAAAAATTCTTGCGAAGACCCAGAACCGCGGAGTGGATATTGCCATGGTTTCAACTGGAAGCGTCAATGCAATTACACAGGCAATTGACTTGGTAAGAAAAGGTGGAACAGTAATGATGTTTGGAGTTCCTACAAAAGATGTCAAGATGTCACTGGAAATGAGCAAGGTGTATTCCAAAGAGATAACTATCACTCCAAGCTATGCTGCTTCTGAAAACGATACAAACGAGGCATTTCGATTGATAGAGCAAGGAATAATCGACGTGAAAAAACTCATTACACACAAGTTTGATCTTTCAGATTCTGCAAAAGCATTGGATTATGCGCATCAAGGAAACGATTCCATGAAAATAATAATTACAAATTCAGAAACGCTTAACTAAGGCAAATTTTTTCGAGGATGTTATGGACTGGGGACTCAAAAATAGGCTAGCAAAAATAATCAAGCCACAAAACAAACGAGGTGTAATGCTAGCTGTAGACCACGGTTACTTTCTAGGACCAACAGAAAGACTAGAGGTACCAAGAAAAACCATAGCCCCACTGTTACCATATGCAGATTCTCTCATGCTTACACGAGGAGTTCTAAGAACATCTGTTGATGCAAACTTTCCAGTGCCAGTAGTGCTTCGAGTCTCGGGAGGAGCAAGCATCATTAGCAAAGACCTCTCAAATGAAAAAATAACAACTTCAGTAAAAGAAGCAATCAAGCTAAACGCGTCTGCACTTGCAATGTCAATATTTGTAGGAGCAGCACATGAGCATGAATCACTTGTCAGCCTAGGCAATCTTGTAAATGAAGGTGAAGAGTATGGAATACCAGTACTTGCAGTAACAGCAGTTGGAAAAGAACTAGAAAAGCGCGATGCAAGATACTTGTCACTAGCTTGCAGGATGGCGGCAGAGTTTGGCGCACACCTAGTCAAGACATATTATTGTGAAAACTTTGAAAAAGTTGTAACATCATGTCCGGTCCCAGTAATAATTGCAGGCGGTCCAAAACTTGCAACAGAAATGGACGTATTCAATTTGACACATGATGCATTACATGCAGGCGCAGCAGGAGTG
>JAKEIJ010000207.1 GCA_022545805.1 Nitrosotalea sp.
AAAGAGATGCAAGAAGCAAGCGAAGAGGGAGGATTCAGACAGTCTACAATATCATGCAGTGACTTTGCAATCAAGGAACCATATGTAGAGTTTACACTCTCAAGGGGGTCCTATGCCACCATACTATTACGAGAGATAATCAAGCCATCAGACCCAGTTGCGGTAGGATTTTGATTAGTACTGAATGTGAGAAATATCAGGTACAAATAGTATAACAATTCAGAATCACATTACAAACTACGATTCTTACTGACAAATCACACCTAAGTCTTATTAGTTATAGACTTGCATTTTCATAATTGAAAAATACACTGTTACTATTGATAGGGCTTGGTGTCATACCATTATGTAATGCAGTGTGGGCGACTACAGATCTAAGTACACTTGGGAGTCCATATGTAACAATATCTCCAAACTCAGGACCTCCCGGAACCCAGATAACACTTACCGTATCACACATTCCAGACATTTCAAAAACAAATTATCCGTATCCTGATCTTTACATCTATTTACCATTTTCACAACCCTTTGGTACAACTCTAACAAGTCATTGCGGAGGACAGGATTGTTTTCCAATCTATACACATGATGATGCGCTAAACCATGACTTTGCAGACAGAGTCATTACATTTTCTTTGCCTAGCACAAACAACTCAAAACCCATCTTTCTAAATGGGTTTGAGAATTCTGTATGCGATGTAACAGAAAATGGCAAGGTAATGGAGAGGTTTTCTACATTGTGCAATACAAAAGATGAACCACGAGGCGTGTACCAGATCAAACTTGCATGGACGCTTGAAAGTGACTCTGAGCAAGTCTATACCACAAAGATAATTCCTTTCCTAGTAACACCCGGGCCATCCCCATTTGAAAGTCCTACTGCTGACAACGGCAATGCCATTTTAAAGGAATATCAAAATGGCACAATAAGCCAAGCCCAATTTTATACAGAGCTCAAGTCACGTGGTTGGACTGATGAGCAGGTGAGACAAGCTCTTGCAGTAATAGGAAAACTGCCACACCAGATGGGTGTATCAGGACCAGACTCCAAGTTATCAATATACCAGACAAACTCTACAAATAATACAGACACCATACAGAAAAATGTCACAGTCTCTGTTATTCCACAACCAGAGATTAAGCAATATACCAATGTCACAAATATCAAAGAAGAAAGTAATATTCCAGTTCAGCAAAACTCTACAATTCAACCTACACAAGACAATTCCGTACCTACTCAAAGTAATTCCATTTGGAATAATATCATAATCGTATTATCAATCGTAGCTGCTGCAATAATGACAGGTGTAATCATATTTGTAAAAACGTACAGGAGTAAAGGAAATTCTCGATAAATTATGTAGAAAATTTGCTAACAGATAAAGAGACAATAAATAATCAAGAACTCAAATCAATATCGTGTTTGACAATATATTTTCCAAGGTTATCAAAGCACCAGAGTTTCCGTCAGATTTTGATTGGATAAATACAAAAGAACCACTTTCGCTTGAAAAGCTCAAAGGTCACATCATAGTTCTAGATTTTTGGACGTATTGTTGTATCAATTGCATGCATACATTACCAGTACTTGCAGAGCTTGAAGAAAAATACAAAGACGTGCCAGTTGTATTCATAGGAGTACATTCTGCAAAGTTCTTCAACGAACAAGATAGGAAAAATATCGAACAGGCAGTAGCAAGATACGAGATATCTCATCCAGTGCTCGTAGACAAGAAAATGACTGTCTGGAATAGGTTTGGAGTAACTGGCTGGCCTACTATTGCCATAATTGATCCCAATGGGACTCTAGTATACAGACAATCAGGAGAGGGTCAAAAAGAGATGATAGAAGACACTATCGATGTCCTTTTGGAAAAATATGAAAAATCACATACATTAGCAAGAGAGCCAATCAAGATTGTAAAGATCATCCAGAAAAATAACACAACTTTGTCTTTTCCAGGCAAGATATCGATACTCAATGATAAGATCGCAATATCGGATTCTAATCATAACAGAGTCATTGTTACTGATCTTTCGGGCAAAATATTACATGTAATTGGCAGTGGTAAGACAGGGCTACTAAACGGTAAATTTTCAGACGCGACATTTTTTAGACCTCAGGGAGTTTCATGGAAAGGTGATCTAATCTTTGTCGCAGATACAGAAAATCATGCACTACGAAAGATAGATCTGCAGAGCAAACAAGTTACTACAATCGTTGGCACAGGCAAACAAGGCCCATGGAGATCACTTGGCGGTAAAGGAAAAGAAACTGCGATTTCATCACCATGGGATGTAGCAGTAAAAGATAATCTAGTATTCATTGCAATGGCAGGCAATCACCAAATATGGACATATGATACCAATACAGATTTAGCAAAACCCTTTGCAGGAAATGGTCAAGAAGATATCATAGATGGCACCAGAATACAAGCACAACTTGCACAACCAAGTGGGATTTTTGTTTATGATGATGCGATATATTTTGTAGACAGTGAAACATCATCTATTCGAGAGATAGACCTCAAGACAGATTATGTTAGAACAATTGTAGGCCATGGGCTGTTTGCATTTGGACACAAGGACGGCAAGACCAACGAGTCATTGTTTCAACATCCACTAGGATTATGCGTAGCTGGAAACAAAATATTTGTTGCAGACACATACAATTCTGCAATTCGAGTGATTGATCTTGATAATGATTCAGTTGCGACATTAATTGGAAAACAAGGTACTAGTACAATGTGTAGACTAGATGACCCTAGCTGTGACACATTAGGACTGTACGAGCCAAGCGATGTAGAATTGTATCAAGACAAATTGTATATCTCAGATACCAATAATCACCTCATTCGAGTCTATGATCTTAATACAAATGTCCTAAAGACTCTAGATATACGAATTTAGAGATTTATTCAAAAAAGTTCTCTGATACAACATGATTCTTTAGTGCAAATTCCTTTAACTGAGAAAATTGTATTTTTCCCTTGTGATATTGATCCCAGACAAAATCAAGAACTTCAATACTTGATAGATGTTCCTGGTCCATTGCCGGTGTTACTCCAAGTGTTTCTACACAAAAAGTCTGCAGGTCAGCAAATTGAAAGTTATCAAGCAAGACCCTCATTTGTTCAATGATGTCATCTTTTGGCTTTGACTTTCCAAATAATCCCATAAGTTGACATTTTGCTAACCCGCCATTTAATCCCATGGCTCAATTACTATCATGGAAAATTTCAATGAAAACTCTTGTTTGCAATCAGGAATGATTCACGGTTATGGAATAAGGATTTAAGCTTGTGTTACAATTTGATATATCATGGAAAAAGCATACGTTTTGATCGGTTGTGAGCTTGGTGCCGAAAACGAAATTGTTGGAAAACTGAAAAAAATAGACAAGGTAAAGGATGCAAGAGTAGTATATGGAGACTATGACATCGTAGTAGAAGCTGAAACCGATACCGAATCTCAGATGGACAGTCTGATTACAAAAAAGATTCGCCAACTAGCCAAGGTTAGGTCCACTATGACTTTGGGCGTCGTAAGCTGATTCCAAGGCCTGCAGACAAGATCAATACACCAACAACGGCAATCCATTGACCGTTTACAATCCATTTCGGATTTGAATACATGAACGAGGAAGTAGGGCCAACTAAGGAATTTCCTTGAAGATAGAATATAATTCCAAATACAAAGACTACAATCCCAATAAACATGACTGTAATTCCTACTCTCATGATATAGTATACGTGTGTCTCAAATAAAAGGCAAAATGAGTTGATAAGAAAGGCAAAATCCTTTTGATTTCCCGCTTTAATTCAAAATTCTACATCATAGCACAGATTGGACGAGTGGGGAACAGATCTATTGGAGATGAGAAAGAATAGAAGTTCAATAGATATTGCAATATTTGTAGGAGCTGCAGTACTTGCGCTTGTAGTATATCTCATATTTGGACCAGACATTGACAAGATGATAAAACAGAGTCCTTTGATCATAGACCTGATGTTTGCACCATCTTTTGGTATTGGTTTTCTATATGGTTTGAAGATGACTGACAGGGTAATGCAGCCTTCAGAATCCCGCAGTCCACTAAAACGTTCCTTCTTCAAGGGATTTTTGTTTTTGTTTATGATGGGTGCAATCTTTACCTCTGTCTCTTTTGCATTACACGGTGGCGCACAACCATCACACAAATCAATTTTTACAGACGGGTTGATTCCATGGGCAACAGAATTCATTCAGGCAAATGGAGGGCTGACATTTTTGATAATATCAAGTATAACGATAATGGCTGCAGCAACAAAGAGGATAGTTGGGATGGAAGGAATATTTAGCAAGATATTCACATTTGTTGGAACATACATCTTCTTTTCCATGCTTGCACTCACCTTTACTCATTCAGACCCTACACATTCTCAAGTTTACCTATATGCATTTTATCAGGCAGGAATTGTAGGTGGAATATTTTATCAGATGAACAAGCTTACCACAAGAGCAAACATGTGGGAAGATTATAACAACGGATTTTAGAATTTTCTAAATTTTGGTACGACTAATACCATTGCAATAGACAACACCATTACAAGCGAAGCAACAGTTGAAAATTCTGGAAGATATGTAGTTCCAAATACGCTTGTATTCACAGTGCCAGTTTGATTGAATTTCAGCATGATAGTAGAACTGTCAGTTCCCGGAATCACAATGGCGGAAACAGGAGCTCCATTCTGAGAGACAGTTAGATTCCCTCCAATCAGATTAGTTGGTACCTCAATTTCAGCAATGTTTCCATCATGCGTACTGTTGCTTGTAAAAACAAGTTCTTTGTTTATCTTGTTAAATGTAACATTATTCATGTCATAATTTGATACGGTGATTATATGAAATGTATAATTTTCTGCATTTATCTTCCAATCCCATTTTATTCCCATATGAGGACCTGAAGAAACAGTAGGTTCTTGTGCAAATGCGGGTGACGAAAAAAATCCCAACAAGATAACAGATGATAATACAATAGAAGATAAGAAAATCTGAGATCTCAATTTTTCAAAGTAGATAGTTTGCCGCGTATCTCTTTGTCTTTTATGATTCGTGGATGCGATACATCTGCAAGTATTACTTCATACCAGAGATACAAACCGTCTTGATGAACATAGTATGAGCCAAGAAGATCCATGTTTGGGAATCGTTCCAACACTCTACGCTCAGCAACTCTTTGCATGCTAAGTGCAGGCTTGATCCTAAGAACACCGAGATGTTTTGGTCTTCTTCCTGCAACTGGTCTTTTCTTGCGCATGTTACCCTTACCTACACGCATTCTTACTACAACAATACCTTGTTTTGCTTTGTATCCTAGTCTTCTTGCCCTCTGGATTCTGCTTGGTCTATCTATACGTAGTAGAGCATTTTGTTTTCTCCATTCTACGGCCTTTGCCCTAAGCTCTGGGGAATTTTCTTTCCACATCTTTATCCAGATTTGGTCCTGTTGACTAGGCATACTCGGCACTACAAATTTACCCTTTATATTCTGTTAGAAAAAATCCCAACCTTCCGTGTATTTTAGGCATAATTTTGTAGTATAATTTACTAATATGAAAACAATATCAAAGAAGGCTATTTATGAAATTAATTTTACTTAATTTTTATGAGATGGTCAATACAAATTTTGATGATTACTATGGCAATTGTACTTGTATTGGGTACACAATATGGTTCTGCAACACCATCTCTTAAGATATCTACAAGCAAGCAGGTTTACGAATATGGTGATTTTCTTTCAATTAATTTTCAGATCTCAGAAGTTACCAACAATACCATAATCATACACATTATTGATAGTTCAAACAAGACAAGCGCTCCAATCAATTTACCAATAAACAAACCAAATAGTACAATTACTTCACCGTTTCCCTTTTACAAAACAACGTTTGACCCCGGAACTTATCACATTAATGCAGAATATGCCCGAGCCGAAGCAAGCACCTCATTTGATCTGATAGATTCTGGTAAAATTGCAATACCAATAGAATTCAAGTCCCTAGTAAGCACACTGCAACAAGGAACCCCCACAGACAGTGCCTATGCAGGAATAATTCGCGAATTGATAAATAACAACATACTCACCATCCCAAATTATAACAATCAGACAAGTCAAGTACACATTCCACATTGGTTCAAAAATAATTTACGGTGGTGGTCTGAAGATCTAATCTCAGACAATGAGTTTGGTATGTCAATAGAATATATGATTCAAAAAGGAATCATGCAAGTTTAGATTATTTTTTAATTTGTTTTTTATTTTTTGATCTAGCAGAGGATGCAATCACAACAATTATCACCAGTGCTATTGATCCAATCAATGAATACTCTACAATGTGTGTTTTACTCAATTCAAGAGAAAATCCAGACTTGATATGAAATAATGAGTTGATTTGATTTACGATTTGATCTTGGAAAGACATGATGGAGGATCCCGGTATTTCAGCAGATATAAGAGCAAAAGGAGTTGTAAGGATCAGAAACACTGGCAGGATTTTTAATATGTTCAAACTAGATAACGCCGCGTAGAATCATTATTATTTTTTCGCCTATTACATTTGCGGCAAGTGTCTGTGCCTCTTTTGTCTGAGCGCCTATATGCGGAGTGCATACAATATTTGGAAGTGTTGCAAGTTTGTTCCCGACGGCAGGTTCTTTTTCAAAGACATCTAATGCAGCACCTGCAATCTTTCCTTCTTTGAGTGCATCATACAATGCATCTTCATCAATTATCTCTCCTCTTGATGTGTTTATGATGTATGCTGTTTTTTTCATTGTAGAGATTCTTTTAGAATTTACCAAGTGGTGTGTAGTCTCAGTCAATGGAACATGAAATGAGATGTAATCAGCACTTGAGAGTAAAGTATCAATGTCTGCCTTGATGAGCCCCACATCACGTGCAAAGTCATCAGCAATTGGCATAACATCAAAACCAATAATATTCATGTTCAGTCCTCTTGCAAGCTTTGCAAGTCTTTTTCCTATGTTCCCCAATCCAACTATGCCAAGATATTTCCCAGAAAGTTCACTTCCCATTAGTTCTTTTTTGAGCCAATTACCGTTTCGTATTTCTCTGTCAGCTCGTGGGATTTCTCTTGCCAGCGAAAGCATCAATCCTAAAACAAGTTCTGCAACTGCGTTCATTGCACCCTCTACTGCGTTGATTACCCTAATGCCTTTTGCCTTTGCTGCATCGACGTCAATATTATCAAGGCCTACTCCCACACGTGCAATTATCTTGCATTGTGTAGCTCTGTCGATCATCTCTTTTGTAATTTTAGTTCTGCTTCTTACTACAACTATATCAAAATTAGAAATTTTTTCTTTTATCTGATCTGGCGTAATTTCTGGTTCATATGTTATCTTTAATCCGTTTTTTTGCAATATTTCGTTTAGAATAGGTGCAACCTGATCACAGATCAACACAGATTGATTCATTGACATAAAGGAAGGCCATCAGTGACAGAATATAATCATTGCCCAGATCATGTTGAAAATATTGAAAGATTAGAATTCAGGTGTTTTGTCTTTTAGAAATCATTTTGGCAAGTAATGTATACAATCCAATGAATGCAATTTGGAACATCTCTATTGGTGGTATCATTATTCCTCCAACCACTAGCCCTAGTCCTTTAGGGGCAGCGCCTCTTGGAAATTCTCCTCCTGTCACATTACCTCTTGGAAATTCTCGTGGAGGTACATGGTTTACAGACCCACCTCCAAGTAAATTTTCTGGAATAAGATGTAACCTACTTGTATACCACAAGACAAAGAATACCACGGTTCCTGCAATTCCAATAATTTGCCAAACTTTTCCCCATCGTTTTATGACCGGAACTGCCCAGAAGATTTGCAGTATTCCTCCAACAAGAAAAAGTATTCCTTGCCCCAAATCATGTGATAAGGATCCTGGAGCCATTTGTAGATGCAATATTCCAGCAGCTACCGTAGTGGCAGCAGTTACAAAAGAAAATATCAAAATTTTCTTGTCTTTCCACAAGGTTTGACTCATATTCAACAAACGTTTTGATCTTGGTATTATAATGTATTAGCTAACTTTGTTAGTGAACAAAGTATTTGTATTTTATTTTTCATTTTCAATAAAATACAAACACAACTACACAATATCAAATTCATTTGCGATAATTTTTTTCAATATCATGTTTTAAAATATCACATAATCAAAAGTAGATAAAATAAAAACAAAAAGAGAAAGATTTGGGGGGTTTACCCACTCATTGATTTCGCAATTGCAGCTGCTTGATCATCAGTACATAGACAGTGAACTAGTTCCTTTTGTGGAATGGAGTTCATACCGACTGGTGGTACTGCGTCAGATGGGTTTGGCATATCGCCTGCTTTGTATCCCAAGTTGAATGGGTCGCCTGCGACAAATACTGTGGCCGCACCTGTAAAGATTGCTGCATAGTCATGATTGACTGCTACATATGCGCCTGGGCTGCTAAAGACAGTATCAATGATTGCATCCTGTGAACCACCAATTAACCAAGTCTGTGAGCCTTGAGCTTCGACATGGTTACCTTGTGTTACACGGTCCAACATTCCACCCACAATGTGGAAGAATACTGGCATGTCTCCTTGATTGACTACAAATAGTCTGTAGTGTGTGTCAAGGTCTACAAATAATGGATGTCCTTGATATTGTTTTAGTGCTGGATCATTCCAAGGTTGCACTGGGAAGACATTCTTTGTTGGATCACCCTTGATCAGTTTGTTGATATCTGAGTTTGGTGTGTAACCAAATGCCATTCCGTTTACAACAGTTTGTGTTGTGTTATGAAGGAACATTGCTGTTTGGTCATAGCTGCCATCTGCGGTCAAGTACAATTGGTTGTACTCTAACACAAATTCTTTTGCTGCAGCTTCATAGCGTTGATGTACGACTACGACTTTACCGCTTTGGGTATCAGTCTTGTCTACTATCAATGGTTTGTAACCATCCAATGGATCAACGATTGTTACTCCGTACATACCGGACATTACATGTTGGTCCATTGATGCTAGATTGACTCCTTCACAGTGATACTTGAATGCACCAGGAACCTCAGCTATGAATGCATAGGTTGCAGATTGACCAACCTTAACAGCTCCAAAGTTTGTTGCACTTAGTTGACCTGCGTGCATGTCTATGGAGTGTGGTGTTGATTCAGTTGATGGCACGGTAAGTGTTACTTTGACGATATCGCCTTGTGTAACTCTTACAGTTGGTCCTGGGACTTGACCGTTAAAGGTCAGTGCGTGGTATTTTCCACCGCCCATAATAGGTAAGTCGACGCTTTGAGCGACCAACTGTACATCTACTACATGACGTCCCTGTGCGGCCATACTATCAACTTGATCCGCTGGTATCTGTGCAAATGCACTTGGCATTTGGAACTGGATACCACCCATGTCATTGACTGTCTGTACAGAGTTCTGTGCTGTTGCACTTGGAATACTCTGGCTAGATGCAGTCATCTGAGTCTGTGAATATGTGCTTGCGAACAATAATCCTGCTACTGCCACTACTGCGGCAATAGACATCATACTGTATCGTCTGTTCATCGTTTCGGATGTTTGAGTCTAAATATATTAACTTATTGGGTGTTTTCTTGAGAAATTCGCAGATTCTTGGGATTTTACATTACTCTTAATTTTAAAAATGCGAATGCATATTAGGAAAATTAATTTTAGTTTTGGCGTGAAGTTTAGAACAGATTCAGATTCATTGGGTAAAGTTGAAATTCCAATAGATGCATACTATGGAGCTTTTACGGCAAGAGCAATAAAACAATATCACGTAAGTGGACAGAGATCTCACCCGTATCTCATCATGGCATTTGTGATGATCAAGAGATCAGCTGCTGTAGCAAACATGAAAGTAAAAGCACTTGATGCAAAAAGAGGAAATGCCATAGTCAAGGCTTGTGATAAGGTTCTTTCAGGAAATCATCTTGATCAGTTTGTAGTAGAGGCAATCAACTCTGGTGCTGGAACAGCATTTAACATGAATACAAATGAAGTAATTGCAAATATCGCACTAGAAATAATTGGAAAAAGCAAAGGAAACTATGAAGACATACACCCAAATGATCATGTAAACATGTCACAATCAAGCAACGATACATTTCCAACTGCAATGCATGTTGCAATTTTATTTGATGTAAATCAAGTTATACCTGCAATTGACGAACTTGTAAAGACGTTAACCAAAAAGGCAAAAGAATTTTCAAGTTATCAAAAAATTGGAAGAACTCATTTGATGGATGCACTTCCAGTAACCCTTGGAAGCGAATTTGCAGCATATGCTACAGCAATAGCAAGAGCACGTGATGCAATCTTTGAATCAAAGAAAGAACTAGAACGTGTTGCACTCGGAGGAACAGCAGTTGGTTCCGGTGCAAACACTCCAAAAGGATACAGAACACTTGCAATATCAGAGCTTGGAAGAATATCAAAACTCCCACTCAAACCAGAACAAGATATGCAATTTGGACTTGAGAGCAGATTTGCAGTTGCCAGAGTTTCATCATCTCTTAGAAATTTGGCATTAGAACTTGGAAGAATATCAAATGACATCAGGTTGATGGCATCTGGACCTGTTGCGGGTCTATCTGAGATTGGAATTCCTGCGGTTCATGCAGGCTCTTCAATCATGCCAGGTAAGGTGAATCCATCTCTTGCAGAATGTATGAACATGGTATGCTTTGACATAATCGGCAAAGACTCTACTGTAGCACTTGCGGCACAGGCAGGCCAGTTTGAGCTCAATGTGATGCTTCCAGTTATGCTAAAATCTGTTCTTGATTCTATGGATATGCTAAGAAACTTTGTTCCAATATTTTCAAGGAATCTAATTGATGGACTTACTGCAAACAAGACAAAGCTTAGCCAATACATAGAAAACAGTCCAGTCATAGTAACTCTCCTTACTCCAAAGATTGGATACCAGGTCTCTGCAGATTTATTCAAAGAATCCCTCAAGACAGGAAAAACAATCAGGCAACTTGTTATCTCAAAAGGACTGTTGACTGAAAAAGAAGTAAAGGCTTTGCTTGGATAAACAATGGCAAAGATCTGGGTAGAAGCATATGGTTGCTCTGCAAGTTTTGCAGATTCCGAAATGATATCAGGTCTTGTTGTAAATGGTGGTCACACACTTGCAGAAAATGAAAAAGATTCAGATCTTAGTGTAATAGTTACTTGTTCTGTAAAAGACGTTACAGCACACAAGATGGTTCATAGAATAAAAAAATTAAGATCAAACCCACTTGTTGTTGCAGGTTGTCTTCCCAAGGCAGAACTTGCAACTGTAGAAAAGTTTAGTCCAAAAGCAAGTTTGCTTGGACCGAATTCGCTTGGAAAAACTTTGGAGGTTATTACTTCTGCATTAAATGGCGTA
>JAKEIJ010000024.1 GCA_022545805.1 Nitrosotalea sp.
ATCTACTGCACTATACGCATCGGTAAATCAAACCGGTGTTTATTCTGTATTGGTACATGCTCCATTGTTTGGAGGACGATCAATCTCAGAACCTATTACAATTACTACAAAATTTTATACTCTATTACCAATAGAGTCTCAACCTCAGTTGATTGTAGACATTCCGCTTTTCATCAATAGTAATTATACTATGAATCCAAAAATAATTGGACAAGGAATTGAGGATGCAAAATATTATCTTGATGGTACTGAACCAAAAACAATTAACCAAACTGGATTGACAAAAGATATGCAAAGTCTTTCTGAAGGGGAACATGATATACAATTTACAATAACTGATACTGTAGGTCATAATGTTTCAAAAGAATTCAAATTTGTTATAGATAACACTACTCCACAGATTATAGTAAAATCACCAAAGAACAATTCTCAAGTTTCTGGGATGGTTGACATTGATTTAGATGTAAATGAACAAAATCCTGCACAAAAAGACTGGCTTACAGTGCAAACTCCAAAACAGATCTTCAATGATGTCAAAAATGTCCAATTTGATACAACTGCTATCGCAAATGGGAACTACACTATTCAGGTAACGGCAAAAGACAGGGCAGGAAATACTGGAATTGTAGACATTATGTTAAATGTAGACAATTCTCCCAATGTTATATCTAAATCAACTAGAAGCGATCAGAATACCATAATTTTTGAGATCCTGGTTGGGATTGGAATTGTATCTACAATAACCATTTTCACTTTGAAAAGATTGAAAATTTCAAAAAAAGACTAGACAAGGTTTATATGCAATTTTTCAAGAACGGAGCTTTGGATGTCTGAGCAAAATTCTGCCAAGGATGCCCTATCTCGACGTGATTTTCTTAAATTACTTGGAGCTGCTGGAGTTGCTTTAACATTTACACCGTTTGTGCCATGGGGCAAATTCATGCCAAATCCGTCTAATGCTTCCCTTGAGAGAGCCCAAGTTATCTTACCTGACGGAACACAGGCAAACGTCAAGACTTTCCCAAAGAATCATTCTGAGGTTATCACTTATCCAAAAACAGGAGACTCTGTACTTGATCAAGAGGCATTCAAAAAATGGCAGTTTATACGATTACCGGAAGAACTTGGTGGTGACAAGGATGATGTTAGTGCTTTTAGAGCTTATAGTATGGTTTGTTTGCATTTGTGGTGTTTGTGGAAATACTGGCCACAAGAAGGTAGAAAAAGAGGTGAATGTCCATGTCATGGAAGTATGTATAATCCATTGAATGGAAAAGCATTTGCAGGACCTGCCTCACTTCAGGCATCACCGTCAAATGTATTGGCAACTCTTTATTTTGAAGCAGATAATGATGGAAATTTGTGGATTAAACCAGCTGTATGGTCTGTAAACGAAAATGGAGTAGTAGGATATGGTCGTTTCCTTAAAACGTAGAAACGGTCTAGTAGATTTCTTCTACTGGATTTGGGATGGACTGGAACGAACTGTATTCATTGGTACCAAGTTTTCATTTCCTGCAAGATTTGTAAGTCCTTTCGGATTCTTGGGAATGCTCACATTTGTAATATTTGTAATTCTTGGAATCACTGGTGCGTTATTGATGTTCTATTATCAACCAATATTGGACAGAGCTTGGGATAGTGTTGCCAAAATCAATGATACTGTTCCATATGGATTTATGATACGAAATATTCACTACCACGCATCAAATGCAATGGTTCTGCTTGCAGTACTTCACATGTATTATCAATACTTTAGCGGTAGATACAAGATACGAAATGAAATCATTTGGGTTACTGGTGTAGTACTTGGTACTGTAACTATCTTGGAAGCATTTACCGGTTATGATATTATATTTAGTGAACGCGCTGAACTTGCAATCAGTATCGCAGCATCGCTTACAAATTCTATGCCAGTGGTAGGACCTACAATTCGTGATGCCATGTTTGGATCTGGATTTGCTGACTTTATTCTCAGGTTCTACACGATGCACGTATTTCTCTTACCGATAGTAATGTTGGGACTTATGGCAGTTCACATGCCACGATTCTTGGTCTTTGATGTACCGATGGTGATGGCAATCTCAGGAGCAATATTTCTTACAGGTGGAGTCTTCCCAGTGGACCTTGGTTCCAAATTTGAACCCACGGTACCTCCAGGGATCACTGTACCTGAATGGTATCTTACTGGAATCTACGCATTCTTGAGGACACAATATGACAAATTTGTAACAGGAGTACTATGGCCAGGTATATTCATTGTAGCAATTGCAATGACTCCATTTATAGACCGATACAAGAAATTCTCCTGGAAAGATAGGCCAATAGTAACCGCATTTGGAATTACTGGAATAACGCAAGTTATGGTGACAACATATTGGGGCTTTTACATTACACCTGATGTAACAAAACCGCTAGTTGCTCGACTTGTAATTGATCCAATATTTTTCTACCTGATAATGCTATTGCTTGTTCCAATAGGATTTGGATTCTCATATATGATGATATTACTTGCAAAAGAATCAGAAAGAAAGGCAAAATTGGCAGCTTCAAAAGGTCCACATAAAGCATCACCTATCAATCTCTCTGGAAAATGGATAAATTGGTTAATTGTGGGACTTTTGGCATTCCAAGTGTATCTTAACATTGCAGCATACAATGCAGCTCTGAGTGGAATGAAAAACTTTGCACTATTCCTAACTGGACTAATTCTTATGGTATTTGCTGGACTATTCCATTTGTACAGACACGGACTAAACGAAGCAAAGAAGATCCCTACTCCACCACCTGCCGAGTCTGAATCTCCAAAACCACTTGATGGTAAAGAATCAGCTGCAACTCTGCCTTCGTAGATCTATCTAGAGATCAATTCCTAGTAAGTTCTAATTATTTTTTGTATAGCTTTATAAGACTAAAAATAAGATTGGCAAATAGTTTGAGTCTTCCATCCTCCAGTCATGCGTATGGAATAGGATTAATTGCAGTTATTGTAGGTGCCGCCATCGGTGTTTCATATTATCAGCTTTACTTTATACCAGAACTTAATGCCAAGCCAATAATTCCAGAAAAAATTCTCAAACCAGGTGATACTACAACAATAATTATTGTTCCTGGTGCAGAAAACCAAGCACAAGAGCAAAACTTTACGCCAAAAACCACAAAGGCTCAACTTGGAGTAAATAATCTAGTCGTTTGGAAGAATACTGGTGAAACTGCTCATACAGTAACACCTGACAAGCCATTCAAGGACCAATTTAGTGGGGACTTTGGCTCTCCTGGAGTTATCAAACCAGGTGCAAGCTATCAATTTGTCTTTACCCAAGAAGCAGTTGTACCATATCACTGTGAACCCCATCCATGGATGAAGGGACAGATAACCATAGAACACGGCGCTTTAACATCATAAAAATTATAAAATCTAGGGCATTAATTTCCCAAAAACAACATCACTTTCAATCTCTTTATGTTCCTGGATTATTGATGCTCTAAATTTTATCTCATGAATCTCTTTTGGCTCAAATTCTATAGAAGCCGTAAACTCTACTGAATTTTGCGACATGTCATTTTTGTTGATAAATAATCTTGAGAGATTCTGTGATATAGATTTGTTATTGTATGATTTATACACTATCAGTTGATTAGAGCCTAGAATTTGGGCATTTACTACTACACCATCATATCTTCCCGAATAATTTACTTGGATCTTTCCTCTTATTGTCTCATTACGTTTGAATGTCATGTTTTCTAATTTCAATTCGATATCTTTCATATTGTATCTGATCTTTGGGTGAAGATAATTAAATTATTGGAACCTATGTAATATTTTTTCTTTGTATTATCTAGAAAGCGGGCCCGAAGGGCTTCGATCCCTTGACCACTGGATTAGAAGTCCAGCACTCTATCCAAGCTGAGCTACAGGCCCAAATACCGGGCAATTAGTAGCCATATTAAGGGTTTTTACAACCAATTTTTTTTGTTAAGATCCCTTTCCATCTTGAAGAGAAATTGTTGTGAATAACCTGCATATGGACCAAAATATTCTAAAATTTCACTATGAAGTTTTTCATATTTTTTTTCTGTCACGGGTTTTTCTGTAACATTATCAAAAAACTTTTTGTAATATTTCAACAGAATTCGTTGTGTCCACCTATCAATTGGAAATGCTTCCATTTTATCAAGAGAAAATAATGCAATACAATCTGCTACCTTGTTACCTATTCCACGAATTTTTTTCAGAGATTCTAAAGTAGTGTGATAATCTGCTTTCTTTAATGATGCAAAATCAATCTTTCCTGATTCCACTGCCTGGGCTGCCTCCTTGACATATTTTGCTCTAAATCCAAGTTTGCACTCGATCAGATCTCTCATTGATGCATTTGCAAGCGTCTCAGATTTTGGAAATGTAGCCAATTCATATCCCTCGAATCTCTTCCTAGTGCCGAACTTTTTGCACAAATTTTCTAACATTGACTTGATATTTTGTATGGATGAATTTGAAGAGCAGATAAAAGATATGTAGCATTGAAACGGATCCTGTCTTATCAATCTCAACCCTGGAGACTGTTTTACTGCACCTGCTACTATTTTGTCTCTACTAATGTCTAATAATATTTTTTTTAGGTTATCATCTGCCCTAAAAAAATTGTCTATATTGTTGGATGATGATTTAACACTAAACGGTGATTGATTCAAAATGAGAAGATCCTGACCATCTATTCCAATCCATTGATCTTTAATTTTATTCCAGAGGAAAACCTGTCCGCTGTTAATTGTAATTTCTATGTTTATTGCAGTAAATGTCTTCTGCATGTTATACGTTTATTATTTCACCAGCTTCTGGTGCATGAGCGTCAAATCCAAACTTTTCATGTATCTCGTCTGCAAACTTTGTACAAGAGTCGCTGTCTCCGTGAATGGTGAGAACCTTGGGATTGCCCTTGATTTTTTTCATCATCTCAAAAAGAGAATTTCTATCGGCATGTCCTGAAAATTCAAACTGTCTTACTTCTGCTTCACACTTGAACTCTTTCCCTCTCATACCAACTCTGCCAGTGTCCAAAAGTTTTCTTCCAGGTGTTCCCTCTCCTTGATATGACACCAACGCAATACCGTTTTTCTTGTCTGCTGCCAAGTGTTGTAAATAAAATACTGCGGACCCACCAACTAACATACCTGCAGGTGAAATTATGACAGATGGTTCATCTAATGCCCTCTTTCGTTCCTTTTCTCCCTTTATCCATATTGCTTGATGAACAGCATCGGAAAAGACTTTTGGATCACGTAGATATTCTGGATAGTTCAACATTATCTCATTTACTTTAACTGCCATACCGTCCATTACAATTCTATGTTTGAATCCTGCATTCTTTAGAACACATGCAATCTCTTGTGATCTTTCTACTGAAAAAGCAGGCACAAATAATGAGCCTTTTCTATCTAGTACTTCATATGCAAATTCCATGAATTTTTCTTCTGATTCATTTCGAGGCATCTGGTTTGTTTGGGAATAAGTACTCTCTGTAATGATCAAATCAATCTCTCCAAAATCAAGGTCAGCATCTCTAAGCATTCTTGATCCTCTTGGATTGATATCTGCAGTGTAAAACAACCTCTTATTTTCAGATTCTACTAGAACCGATGCACCGCCTAAAACATGGCCTGATTCAAGTAGTTGAAAAGATGCATTTCCTCGTTCCACCTTTTCTTTGTATTTTATCTCTCTTGAATACATCATCATCTTTGAAACACTGGCAAAATCGTATGGTAGCTGACTTTTCTGAATTCTGAGCATATCTTCAATTAATAATCTTGAAAGGTCAAATGTCGGGGGGGTGGCATATACATCAGTACTGCCATTTACAAAGAGTGATGGCATGTTTCCTGAGTGATCCAAGTGAGCATGAGTTATGATGGCGGCATTAATTTCGTGTGGGTTGACCGAAATCGGATATAATGACTCCTTTTTTAGCTCTACTCCATAGTCTAATAGAAAACTAGCCCCATCACAATTAACTTGGAAAGCTGATCTACCCACTTCCCTGGCTGCCCCCAATACTCTTACTTGCAAGAATTCAAAACTTTGCCAAAGGACTTTTAAATCTTTAGCACTTGATCCTGGTCTGATCTGTTATGTATCTTGCATAATTTACAAAAGACTTAATTAGATCAAAAAAAAATGATCCGAGTATGGGTAGAACTTTTGAACAATGGTGGAGTACAATCCCAAAAGACCTCAGAGACAAAGTTCGAAGAGGCGATGAAGGAAACAAACCATTATTGAATCAAATAAACTGGATTTGGGTTCACAATATGATGAATCAGAAAGGAGATCTAAATCCTACATCTGCGGAATTGCTTGACTGGGTAACATCAGGCCAGATTGAAGCAATGCGCCAAATAAAGAAGTAAAAATATCATTTATACTTTCTTTTTGTTTTTCTTTTCTTTTTGAAATTGAAATAATTCTATAACTCCGTTATAGATTTTGCAGATCATTTAAATAGCAAACGATGAAAGATCAAAAACAGAATGCCAATCGCAATTCTTCCAGACGTTGATGAACAGAGATGTATAGGTTGTGCACTATGTGTAGAAATCTGTACTTCTCTTGGCCCAGACGTTCTTCGTGTAAAACCAGTAGATGGTTGGAAGAGAGGTAAAGCATTTGTATTTTATCCAGAAAGATGCATCTCAGATGGAGCATGCATTGGAGTTTGCCCAACAAAAGCAATCTTCTGGATGAGACCAATGACTTACACTCCAGGTCAACCAGTACCTCTACACAAGAACGGTATATTCGTAAAAGGCTGGGCAGAAGACGCCGCACTATAAAAGCGGAATCTATCTTCTTTTTTATTATTTTTTAATATTGAATAATCTTAATTTTATTTTTATTCCCTTGGAATGGAACTTTAAAAATTCATCCTTCATTGCATAGATGTTTTTGAATTTATTGTGTTTGAGAAACATGTTCCAAGTCTTGGCAAATTCTGGAAACTCATCATGATCATAATCTGTGTCGGATATGACATAGTGAGCTGCAGGATAAATATCTGATAATTCCACTGGTATTATTCCAAGATATGGGTTGTATTGACAAAACTGTATGTCATCAAGTTTGGCAGAAAATTTCTTTTTCAGGCTGTTATATTCTGATGATGCGTAAAATGGTCTGACTCCACCATCTGGAACAATTACTAGGGTCTTCTTTTTTGTTCTAAATTTGCGTACAAGCAAATGAAATCTCAAAACTTCGGGTCTGAATTGATCCTCTTTTGAGAATAGAAACACTGCATTATCCTTGTATCTGGGAGTAGTTTCTGTGAAAAATGATGTATTCTTGGTAAAAACTGGTATACTCTCAAATAACTTGGGATGTGCACGTGCCTTTCTTATGGTGTATTCCCATAGTCGGCCCTCATGAATCGCCTCCTTTACCCTGTCCACTTCGGCCTTTATGGCATACAGATTATGAAGTGCGATTTTGTTAGTTCTTTCCTCTTTGTCTAGAGACGACATCTCCTTTGGTTTTATTCTGGTACAGATTTCGCAGTTGCAGGAAAAATATGCTATTTCTGAAATGTGTGCAGTACCATCCTCCATGATGTATCTATCATGTTTTGCATACAGCATGTATGATGCAGAATCAAAGGTATCACAACCAAGGGATACTGCAAGTGGTATTGTAAGTGGATGTCCTGCCCCAAACAAATGAAGCGGAATGGAATCTGGAATGTTTTTCTTTGCAGTCATTATCATTTTGGCAAGTAATTTGTATTCATATGATTCCATAAACTCTACTGGACTGCCTAACGCTAACATCTGAAAACCTGAATCAATGAGTGCCTTTGTTGATTTTTTAACCAGATCGGAATGTTCGCTACCCTGAATTGGTCCAACCCAAATCTGTCCATTGTCATCTCTAGTGTCCAATGTCTCTTTTGAGACTCGGAGTGTATGTTGCACATACTCTATTGCTTTCTTTTTTGACAATCCAAGTCCTGTTGGACGGTCAAGAGGAATTGCGATATCTGTCTTTATTCCTTTTTCAAAGTCTGCAATTTTTCTATAATCAACATCAATGTCACCATATTCTAGGACTTGGTATCCTCCAGAATCTGTCATTATTGCACCGTCATAATCAATTATCTTGTGAATGCCTTGTTTTATTGCCTCATCTCCATATCTCTTCAAGGTTATGTATGCATTTGTTATGACTAGATCAAATCCCATTTCTCTTAATTTTTTAGCGGGAATTTTTTGCTTGACTGGATGAATTACTGGAACAAATGCAGGAGTTTCAATTTTACCATGATTTGTATGCAATATTCCTATTCTTCCTGCCATATCTGATTTTTTTATTTCAAACATTTTACATTATAGCCAAATACGACGTAATTTGAATCTAGTATGGAAAGAATTTCTTCATGTCTCCTTTTTTGAGAACCATGTGTAGCCAGTCTATCTTATCTTCCTTTGTGCTTTTTCTCTTGAAAATTAATTCTACCTTCTTTGCAGTGGCAGAAATTGATATATCACTTGTATCAATTTGAAATGTCTTTTTCTTACCAAATTCTCGTACTGCATCATAATATGTTATGCCTAATATCTCACTACCAAGATTTTCAAGTGATTTTTTACTTGAGTATTTTCTTTTCTTGTATATTGATTGAAGTCTATACGGACTCTTTCTTAACACAACTGATTTTTTGACATTCTTTGAATCTATTACATATGGTGCAAGATGTCCTACTAAAATGGAATTTTCTGATGCCTTTTTATCTATTATTCTTTTTAGCTTGTTTACATCCACGTCAAGAGCATAATTATTCTTTTTAGATAATCCTTGTTCTATTGCAATCTTGTTGATATCGATAATCTCAAGATTTAGCTTCCTTGAAACCAATTTTGCTATGGTATGCTTGCCTGTTCCAGGATTTCCTGTTATTATATTCAATAAATGTCATAAATTGAATTGAAATTAAACGCTTTTGGAATACTAATAAGAGCATATCTCGGACTCTTTTGCATGCAAATTGGTCTATTAGGGAAAACTAATGTTGGCAAAACGACATTTTTTTCAGCTGCAACTCAGACAACTGCCCAGATTGGAAATTACCCATTTACAACTATTGAACCAAATGTGGGAATTGCATATGTTAAGACTGATTGTGCATGCAAACATTTTGTCATAACACACAATCATCCATTATGTGTTAACGGAACTAGGTATATTGCAGTCAAACTAATTGATGTTGCAGGTCTTGTACCTGGGGCTCATGAAGGTAAGGGTCTTGGTAATAAATTTCTAGATGATGCAAGGACATCTGAAGTTTTAATTCATGTAATTGATGCTTCTGGTTCTACTGATATACAGGGTCAGTCTGTTCCTGTTGGAACTCATGATCCTATGGAGGATGTCAAATTTGTTGAGGAGGAGTTTGATCAATGGATGAAACAAATACTTCAACGAGAGTGGCAAAAACTTGCTAGAGAATTAGAGAGTAAAAGCGGGAAGGTGATTCAAGCAATTTCACAGAGATTTAGTGGATTGGGAATAGATGAGTATGATGTAGAATCTGTGGTGCATACCTTGAATTTACAATCAAAAAAACCTCATGATTGGAATGAAGATGATCTCTCCACATTTATCAAAACACTCCGAAAACGAACAAAGCCTATTATCATAGCGGCAAATAAATCGGATGTATGTCATGATCTCAGTATCTTGGATGAGTTTAAAAAAATACACCCAACTGTTGCATGTAGCGCAGAAACTGAACTCCTTCTCAGAAAAGCTGCAAAAAATAGTATTATAGATTATCTGCCTGGCGCAAAATCATTTAAGATACAAGATGGGTTTAATCTTAATCCTCAGCAGCAAAAGGCTCTTGAATTAGCAGAAAAAGTTATGTCGAAATTAGATGGAACTGGAGTCCAACAGGTTCTTGACTATGCATGTTTTGATCTTTTACAAATGATTACAGTATTTCCTGTGGAAGATGAAACAAAACTGTGTAACAAAAATGGAGAAGTACTGCCTGATGCAAAACTTTTGCGTGTGGGTGCAACTGCAAGGGATCTAGCAAAATCCATACATCAAGATCTTGCAAAGGGATTTCTTTTTGCCATAGATGCAAAGACAAAGCAAAGAGTGGGTGCGGAACATCCGCTCAAAAATGGCGACGTCTTGAAGATTGTATCGACTCTGAGTAGGGGATAAAATGCTAAGCCTTGGAATAGAGAGCACAGCTCACACATTTTCCTGTGCAGTAGTAGAAAAAAAAGGAAGACAGGGAAAAATTCTTTCTGATGTCCGAAAGATCTACAGGCCTCCGGAAGGAGAAGGAATACATCCAAGAGAGGCATCACGCCATCACGCTGAAAACTCATCACAAGTACTTTCAGAATGTCTCAAAGAAGCTCATGTAACAATAAGTGATCTAGATGTGATATCTTATGCAGCAGGTCCAGGTCTTGGACCATGTTTGAGAATTGGCGCAGTTGTGGCAAGATCTCTCTCTTCTTATTATGATATTCCAATATATCCTGTAAATCATGCGTTAGGTCACATCGAACTTGGAAAAATGTTGACTGGAGCAAAAGATCCTTTGGTATTACTTGTCTCAGGAGGCCATACTATGATTTTGGCATTTCTTTCAAAGAAGTGGAGAGTCTTTGGTGAAACATTGGATATTACTCTGGGACAATTACTTGATCAAATTGGAAGATATTCTGGGTTTGCATCACCATGTGGCCCAAGAATTGAAGAACTTGCGTTAAAATCAACAGAGTATGTCTCATTGCCTTATGTTGTAAAGGGAAATGATGTATCATTTTCAGGTCTATTGTCTGCAACAAAACGAGTGATTCCAAAAGGAATAGAGTCAGCATGCTTCTCGTTGCAAGAAACTGCATTCTCTATGATAGGTGAGGCTACGGAAAGAGCACTCTCCTTTACAGGAAAAAAAGAACTCTTGGTTGTTGGCGGGGTTGCAGCAAACAGGAGACTGTCTAGCATACTTTCAAGCATATGTGCAAGACACAACTGCAAGTTTTTTGCAGCTCCAAAAGAATATGCTGGAGACTGTGGTTCTCAAATATCATGGATTGGATTGTTGGAGTCATCAAAAAAACCTGGAATAGATCTGAAAGATACTTTTGTAAAGCAATCTTGGAGGCTAGACACAGTTGAAGTTCTCTATTAGGTAGAATACTTGGAAATAGCTTCTTTCACGTCTTTTTCCCATTTTCCTGTATTGTATACTCCAAACTTGTAGATTTTTTCATTCTCGTTTGTTTTTATCTTTATTCGTATTTTTTTTATCAGTCTGCCTTCTTTTGCTACCTCTGTTATCTGATTGAGATTTGCTTCTAAAACCGTTTTTCCAAATTTCTTTGAAAAATCAATTATTCTACCTTCTGTCTTGTCAAAGGCAATTCTCTTATTTGTTAATGTGAGAATTCCTGGACCTAGCGAGTCTTCTGAACAATCTTCTTGTGTTATCCTCTTCTCATCTGGTTCCATATTCACTCGTCTTGCATCCTGTGTTATAATTGTATTTTTACAAAATTATTATTCTAAAAACTAGTTTAATGAAATAGCATGATTGTAACTTAAATTATGTTTAACAGACTAGTCTTTCATTGAAACTTGTAAAAAAAGGTGCAGAAGCAGATATCTATGTCACAATTTGGAATGGACTAGATTCTATTTTAAAAATAAGGAAAAAGAAAGATTATCGGGTTCATTCGCTTGATATGCGTATACGAACACTGAGAACAATAAGGGAAGCAAAAATGATCTCAGAGACTAAATCTTTCGGAATAACTACACCACTTGTTTATTTTGTAGATGAGAAAAAATGTGAAATATATCTACAACTCATAAAAGGAAAACTCGTTCGAGATCTTCCCTTGAATAAAATCATAAAGATATGTACAGAAATAGGCAAAATAGTTGGAACTCTTCATAAAAATGGTATAATGCACGGAGATTTGACTACATCCAATTTCATCCTCTCTGATCAGGGATTGGTAATACTTGATTTTGGACTTTCACAAAAAACTGACAAGATAGATGATTATGCAATTGATCTTCGTTTATTCAAGGAAGTTCTAAACAGTGCGCATGCTCAGATTGTAGAAGACGCTTGGGTCTTTTTTGTACTGGGATATAGGAAAATATTGGGAAATATGCTGACAGAAAAAGTCCTAAGTCATGTTTCAGTAATAGAAAAAAGAGGCAGATATGCAAATGTTGTCTGATATATTTTTTGTAAGCTCCAACAAAAACAAGTTTGAAGAGGCAAAAAGTATTGTCTCAAAGTTTGGTCTAAAACTAGAATTTCTAAAATCCCATTTGCAAGAAATTCAGGCAGATACCTTGGAAGAAATTGCTACACATAAAGCCATGAAGGCATTTTCTATTTATTCAAAGCCTATAATCATAGAAGATGCTGGCCTTTTCATTAAATCGTTAAATGGATTTCCAGGACCCTATTCCTCATTTGTATTTGATACTATTGGAAACAAAGGAATTTTGCGTCTTGTATCTGTGAAACGAGATGCAGTATTTAGATCAATTATTGCGTACTGTGAAAGAGATGGTGATGTGCACTTGTTTAGTGCAGATGTGTCTGGTTCCATATCTAAAAAAGAACATGGTAAACGATGGGGTTTTGATCCTATCTTTATTCCGTCAGGAAAAAACAAAACATATTCTCAACTTAAAGAAAAAAATCAAATATCGCATAGATATCTGGCATTGAAAAATTTCTCTAATTGGTATCTAAATAAGAAGAAATCCAGCGGTCAGTAAATCGGTTTTGATTTTGAAGAACAACTATTCTGGACATATCACTTTCATCCATGACTGAATAGATTCCGCTCTGTTTTGCTAATTCATTTGCAAAATGTCTTATCTCTGACATGTCTGGAGAATTTGAATACTGCAATCTGTTAGTTGATCTACCTACGTGCATGTATGATTTTATTTCTATAAAATGTGCATCGGAACGTTTTATCATTTCCGCATATTCAGGAATTAGTTTTTCATCTGCATTATAATTCTTGATCAAAGTAAATCGTAGTACAGTTCTTGTATCGAGTTCCGTAAGCATCTTCAAACTTGTGTTCCATCTCTCCCATGCATCCTTGTATTTTGGCCTGTTGACTAGGGTAAAAGTCTCATAGTTTGGAGCATTTGTTGATAGGTACAACTGTGTTGGTAAAGCATCTTCATCTCTTAATCTCTGCAGCATTTCAGGTTCTTGACCATTAGTTACAAGGAAGATTGATTTTGTATTTTGTAGACTCTTTAGATATTTTATGAGATCTGGTA
>JAKEIJ010000025.1 GCA_022545805.1 Nitrosotalea sp.
AAGAAAGATAGAGCTTTCAGATACAGATGTCAGTAAGGTAGGACTTCCAAAAGTCAGACTGAATCCAGCAGTAGGAATTATCGAGATAGCAAGCGGGTGTATGAGCGAATGTACGTTCTGTCAGACAAAGATAGCAAAAGGAGATCTAGCAAGCTATCGAGTTGGAGACATTGTAAGACAGGTAAGACATGAAATAGAGGACGGTTGTGCAGAGGTCTGGCTTACCTCAACTGACAATGGCTGCTATGGATTGGATATTGGTTCTAGCTTGCCTGAATTGGTACATAGTGTTTCAGAAGTAGAACACGAGTTCATGATACGTGTAGGAATGATGAATCCTATGTATCTTCCACGGATCCAAGGTAAACTATTGGAAAGTTTTACAAATGACAAAGTCTTCAAATTTCTTCACGTTCCAGTTCAGAGCGGTAGTGACAAGGTCCTAAGAGACATGAAGAGGCAGCACACTTCAAAGATATTTCATGATGTAAACTCTGCATTTAGGAAGAGATTTGACAGATTTACCATTGCTACAGACATCATAGTGGGCTTTCCTACAGAGACCGAAGAAGACTTTGCCAAGACGGTAGATCTGATAAAAGAGACAAGGCCAGATGTTGTAAACCTCTCAAGATACAGTGCAAGGTCTGGCACCAAAGCATCTCAAATGCAACAGATCGATGTGTCAGAGGTCAAGCGAAGAAGCAAGATAGTATTTGATATCGCAAAAGAGATCTCACAGCAACGAAATGAAGAGTGGGTAGGTTGGAAGGGTGAGGTCTTGTTCGATGAGGTATCAGATGGCATAACAAAGGGAAGGAATTTTGCATACAAGCAGGTAGTTACAGACAACAAGGTCAAACTTGGACAAAAGGCCATTGTAAAGATCGATGGGGCAGCACCAAACGGTCTGTATGGTAGTATAACGAGCTAAATATTTTAGATCCGATCTTGGATCAAAACTAAGCAACAAAGTTTTTTAATCAATTTTGTAAGCAACAATAAGTCATGGAATTTCAGATGAAAGATCCAGTTTTGATTATAGGTCTAGGAGGAGCAGGATGCAAACTTGCCATCAATATCAAGGAAAAACTAGGCTATGATTGTCTTTTGATAAGCCATGATGCAAGAGATCTAAACCATGACACATCAAAGATTTTGATTAATACCAGTCCTATCTTGAATCCATCAGCTTACCTCATAAGGGGTGTCTCATTTGGCGCCAGAGGATCAATCGAGGAGAAGATTGACGGATATTCAACCATAATGGTTATTGCCAATCTAGCAGGAAAATCAGGCGCTGCACTTGCACCAGTTGTATCACAGATAGGCAAAGAGGCAGGAAAGAGCATACTCTCCTTTGGAATCATGCCATTCAAGTTTGAAAAAGACAGAATATTCTTCTCAGGAGTATCCCTTAAGAGACTAAAGACAAATTCTGATTGCACCGTAATAATAGACAATGATGCATTGCTTGAAAGCAATCCAGATCTTACTCCAGATGCATGTAATGGTATCACAAATTCTGCCTTGTTGCACGTAATATCCACTCTAAAGAATTCATCATTACCACTTGAAACAAGCATACTTTCAACCAGCAAAGACATTCCAGATGTGGAAACTTCTCTTAGAGATTCCATCAAGATGCTATATGAAGACGCATCATCGACTAGCATCAAGAGCGCATTAATGTACGTAGTAGGAGGAAACAAAGTACCAGTAGGAGTTTTGAATTCAATGGTAAATACAATAAGCGGAATTTTTGGAAATGATAGTACCAGAGTAAGCATGTCAGTGACAGCAGGAGAAACTTCCAAAGTTGTACTACTCACTTCAATTGAGGGCGAGACACGCTTTGACAAGTATGATCCACTTGGATTCATTCCAAAAGAGAATGTGCTTGACTGGGACGAACCAGATGCAAGCGTAAAGATTGATCTTAATTTAGATCAGATAGAATAAAGTTCTAACAAAAAAATAATTTTTCATAACATTACAATACAGCAATTAAAATTTAGAGCCTATTCTTTCTTTGGCTTTTTTTCTTCCTTGGATTCAGTTTTCTTTTCTTCGGATTTTGGTTTTTCTTCAGCCTTTTTTGGTTTCTCTTCTTTCTTTGGCTTTTCTTCGACCTTCTTTTCTTCTATTGCTTTCTTTTCTTCTTGTTTTGGTTTTTCTTCTACGATTTTCTTTTCTTCTACTTTCTTTTCCTCTTTCTTTGGCTTGTCGTCAGATTTCTTGCCTGTCTTCTTTTTGTCATCAGACTTTTTGTCAGATTTCTTGGAAACCTCTTCTGCTTTCTTTTCTTCTTGGTACTTTGAAACAATGACGTTACCATCATCTTTTGTAATCTTTACTCGTATCTTTCTTGGAGGATGTCTGATACCTCTTGCCCAAACCAAATGACTGATCTCTTCTTCAATCTTGACATTTTCAGACTTCATGTGCTTTGTAGCAAATTCTCTTATCATATTGATTGCTCTCTTTGCCCTCTGATTGTTCGGTGACAAGAGTACTTTTCCAAGGTTAATAGTGTAAATTCTTTCTATTGATTCAGTAGACATTTTATCCAACACTCACATCTGTTCTGCGCCACTGTCTTTTCTTAGGATTGGTTCTCACCCTTCGTTTTGTCCTAACAATTATCCAAGCTGGTACAGACGAATTCTGTTTTATCTTCTTCATCAGTCTGTTCTTTCTTGGAGTAGACTTGCGAGCAGCCATAAAAATTTGACATTTTAGCCTCTTTTTAAATGAATCTCAGATACATGAAAGACTCTAGGACAATATCTTGTCATGTATCTGTTTTAGCATTCTTGCTGATGCTCCCCAGATCAAATGAGTCTCAAACTTGAAAGTATGCATCTCTAGGATCGATCGATGTAACGGATCCTTGTCATCTTCAATTGTTTGTAAAAGTGAAAGTAATGGAATTCTCAGAACCGAAGCAATTTCGGAATTTGTTAAAATTTTCGGCAGTTTATCCAGTATTGTAATAAATGGAGTTATGGTAAAACCAGAGTTCAGAGTTGTAACTGGCTTTAGCTGTCCAATAATCATTGACCGTGAAATATCTATTCCTAATTCCTCTCTTGTCTCTCTGATTGCAGTCTCAAGGAGATCATTATCTTTTTCCTCCCAAGTTCCACCAGGAAATGATATCTCACCTGCATGATGGTTCATTGTTTTTGGCCTCTCGGTCATTAGTACCATGGGCTCATCGCCAAATACAATTATCATGACTGACGCAATTTTATTTTTAGAGCCACTTGGAGGTTCTGCAGTGATTCCACTTGACAATATCCGTTTTAGATTTGCAGTATCCAATGTTTTGTTATGGTCATGATTCATTATTGTCTTTTATCATTTTGTGATATGTGTCATTATAGAGTAAAGTACTCAGCTTCTGGATGATGAACAACAATGGCTGCAGTAGATTGTTCAGGAATTATTTGACCTGCCTCGGTAAGAGTCATACCAGATTTTTGTGGCTCTAATAGTTTCCACACAATATTATGTTGTGATACGTCTGGACAGCTTGGATATCCCCAACTGTATCGTAGTCCTCGTTTATCACCAATTTTGAGATCTTCTCTGATTTTTTGGTTTATCCATTCTGCCATTGCCTCCGCAGTCTCTACCGCAATACCATGTAGATAGTAAGCATCAGTGTATCTGTCTTCTTTATTCCATTTGTCTACCAGATCAGATACTTTAGTTCCCACAGTAACCGCTTGAAATGCAACCACATCGTCCTTTCCAAAATAATCAGTAAGACAGAGATGTTTTGATTTTGAGGAACGTGGAAAATCAAATAATAATTTCTCGCCATTTGGATGGTCTACTACCAGTTTTCCATCTTGGTTGTGGCATGCAAAGTAACCGTATACTGCCTTTGGTTCAAATAATTTTTCAGTAACTATCTTCTTTTTCCACTCTTGGAATAACACCTCATGTTCTTGTTCTGAATCCTTGGCAGACTGGCCCCTAACTCCCCATGATAAAACAAACAGTGATTTTTTGTTTAGATATTTCCAGACTTCATTGAGATCAATGTCTTTTGGCTCCAGTCGAATTACATTA
>JAKEIJ010000208.1 GCA_022545805.1 Nitrosotalea sp.
CAGGCGTAAAACCAAAGAAGATTAGAATACTTGATAGTACACTAAGAGAGGGAGAACAACACCCAGGTGTTACTTTTTCAAACAAGCAAAGAATCCAGATTGCATGGATGCTGGATTATTTCGGAGTTGATCAAATTGAGATATCACCTGTAGTATCACCTGATCACAAGGAAGCAACAAAAACAATCATCAAACAAGGACTAAAGGCAGACATTGTTGCACATGTTCGTGCATTAAAAGAAGATGTCGATGTTGCAATTGATTGTGATGCTACATGGATGGCAACCTATCTGGGAATCTCTGAGATTCACATGAAGGACAAGTTAAGAATTACAAGAGAAGAAGCATTACGAAGATCAGTTGAGACCGTAGAATATGCTAAATCACATGGACTCAAGATGCGATTCACAGTAGAAGATGGCAGTAGAGCAGACCCAGAGTTTCTAATGCAGGTATGCAAAGCAATTTCTGAGGCAGGTGTGGACAGAATTAGCTTGCCTGATACTGTTGGCATCATGAGACCCAATGGAATGTATAATTTTGTAAAATCAGTTCGTGAGGAAATAAAAACTCCACTTGATGTCCACTGTCACAACGACATAGGCCTTGCACTTGCAAATGCATTGGCAGGATGTGATGGTGGTGCAGATCAAATTCATACAACAATTGATGGGATTGGAGAGAGAACCGGAATACCTGCACTTGCAGAAACAGCAGTTGCCCTCACCTATCTTTACAAATCTCCAAATAACTTTAGACTAGACATGCTCATGGATCTCTCAAGATTAATTGAGCAATATACCACAATTGTTCCCTATGATTCAAAGCCAATTGTAGGCCCTACTGCTTACAAGCACAAGGCTGGAACTCATTTGGCTGCAATTTTACGAAACCCAGCTGCATACGAGCCAATAGAGCCAAAGGTAGTAGGAAATAGGAGAAGAATTGTCTTTGGAGAACTTGCCGGAAAGAACGGCGCAGCATATTTGATGTCTCTATTAGGCCTGGAACAAAATGAAGATCATGCAAAGTCTGTAGCAGCTGGCCTGAAGAACCTAAGGATGGGAGACTTGCTTGAGATACCACTTGATGACAGGCTCGAACGAAAGATAGTTAATTCCGAACAAGGTATGGAATTAATAGAGAAGAAAAAACAAGGAAAATAATATGAAATGTCTAGAATGTGATGCAAACATTAACCCTCCAAAGGACTCGATGGAAGGAGAGATAGTAACCTGTCCTGACTGCGGTGCAAGTTTTGAGCTTGCCAAAGGATCCTCCGGCTTTGAGTTAAAACCAGCACAATCTGTTGGTGAGGACTGGGGCCAGTGAGCTCCGGTTTATCGATTCTCTACGATACCATCCGGTGGGAAGAAAAAGCGCTCTTTGATGCCGCCAAGGAAAAAGGCATCAATGCAAAGATGGTAGACTGTAAGAATCTATCCATTAATTTAGATAAAAGCAAGGAGAATTATGGAACTGTAATACAAAGATGTGTCAGCTATTACCGTAGTCTACACTCTACTGCCGCACTAGAAGGAAAAGGAGTAAACATAATCAATTCTTTGAATACAAGCATCTTTGCAGGAAACAAATTATTTACTCACATGCTTTTGTTAAAAAAAGGAATACCCACACCATTTAGTGCAGTTGCATTTTCACAAGAATCAGCACTAGAGTTTCTTGACAAAAATGGATACCCGATGGTGATAAAGCCAACTGTCGGTAGTTGGGGAAGAATGATTGCCATGTTAAAGGACAAGGAAGCTGCAGAGGCAATAATAGAAAGTAGAGAGAGTATGTACCCAATTTACCAAGTGTATTACCTAGAAGAATTTGTTAACAGACCTCCACGTGATATCAGGGCAATTGTAATAGGAGACAAGGTAGTTGCAGCAATTTATCGATATTCTGGAGACGACCAATGGAAGACTAACATGGCACTTGGCGGCAGGGCAGAGGAACTCAAAGTCACAAAAGAATTAGAAGACATTTGCATCAAGGCAAAAGAGGCAGTTCAAGGACAGATAGTTGGAGTAGATCTAATGGAAAGTAAGGAAAATGGCCTTGTTGTTCACGAGGTCAACAATACAACGGAATACAAAAATACTGTCAGAGTTACAGGCGTAAACATACCAGCAATGATGATTGATTACGCAATGAATCAAGGAAAGTAAGAATTGGATTCGTCAGTAACTAGTACACCAAGATATTCAGTAAAAGTTCTAGAGAAGGCTCTAAGGCTCTATACACCTTCCCTATCAGAAAAACCACTTGCAGAGTTTCTAGCCGACAAATGTGACGATTTTGGATTTGAAGATATCAAAATAGACGATGTAGGAAATCTCATCGCTACAAAGGGATCTGGATATCCAAGAATAATGTTATGTGGTCACATGGATACAGTTCCAGGAAAGATAAAGGTAAGAAACGAGAATGGGTTCATTTATGGAAGGGGTGCATCTGATGCCAAGGCACCTTTAATCTCAATGCTTCTTGCAGCAGCATCAATACAGAGCAACAACAACGGCACCATAACATTTGCAGCAGTAGTAGATGAAGAAGGAAATGCAACTGGAATCAAGAGCCTCGTAAAACAAAAGCCAGAGATAGATTATGCAGTGTTTGGAGAGCCAAGTGGAATTAAAAATATTACAATTGCATACAAGGGAAGAATTGCAATAAACTTGAGAGTAAACGTAGGCGATAGCGCTCATGCCAGTGCACCATGGCTTGCAAAGAATGCAATTGAGGAATCATATGTATTTACAAACGCATTAAAAAAATCCCTAGAGCAAAATCAAGAAGGTCTGGCAAAAAGCATGATGCTCACATCATCTTTAACTGAGATCAAAGGAGGTACAAGTCACAATGTCACACCACTAGAGTGTGATGCAATAATGGATATCAGAATCCCAGTAAACATGAATTGTAAAATGGTTGGAGAAAGAATTGCAACTACAGTTCAAGAGATTGCAAAAAAACAAGGTGTCAATGCATTTTATTCAGTAATAGATGAAACAGAACCGTTTGAGGCTCCACATAGCTCCCCACTTGTGAGAGCACTCACATTGGGCATAATGGATGTAGAAAAAGCAAGACCACAGTTGATTCGAAAGACAGGAACTGGAGACATGAACATCATAGGAAACTCATTGAATATCCCAGTGGTAACATATGGTCCAGGAGATCCACATGCATCACATACAATTGATGAAAGAGTTTCAACAGATGAATTTCTAAGAAGTATTGAAGTCTTTAAGAGAATGTTGTCTCACCTTAGAAGACTGCACGAGTTCAAAAATCCATCAAAATCCTAAAACGAAGCTCAAAATATAGAGCCGGTGGAGTTTTTTTACAATGTTATGGTTTGTAGGTCTTGGCATTTCAGGACTTGATGGAATAAGCGCAAACGCAATTCAGGTTTTAAAAAAAGCAGATATGACATATTTTGAGGTTTTTACTAGTCCAATAGGAAAATCAGAACTAGCAAAGATAAAGAAACTAGTCAAGGGAAAACTTACTGTTGCCCCCAGATGGATGGTGGAGGACGGTAAGGCAATTCTACTCCTTGCCAAAAAGAAAAATGTCGTACTGTTGGCTTATGGAGACCCATACGTAGCAACAACTCATGTGGAATTACGTACAAGGGCAGAACAAGACAAGATCAAAACAAAGACAATTCATGGCGCATCGGCAATTACGTCTTTGATTGGAGAGTGTGGTCTACACCATTACAAGATTGGAAGACCAGTTACAATCATGAGAGAGAGTCCATCACTGAATACTGTATACTATACAATTTATGAAAACATGGTAAAGGGAAGTCATAGTTTACTCATACTAGAATTTGATAATAGTTCCAACTTCTTTTTAGATCCAAAAGACGCTCTAGTCAGTTTGCTTGAAACCGAAAAGGGTCAGAAACGAAATGTGATTGACCAGTCCACATTTGCAATAGTGGCATCAAGAATTGGCGCCAAAAACCAAAAAATAATCGCAGGAAAGATATCAACGCTTATCAAAACAGACTTTGGTAAGCCACCACATACTATCATCATTCCAGGAAGATTGCATTTTACTGAGCATGATGCAATCAAAATATTTTCCCAATGTCTTGACGAGCCATTTGACAACTCATCAAAGATTCAAAAAATATCAGATCAGATGCTTTCAAAATACATTCCAAAAGCAAGAAAGGCATTAGAAGAAGTTGTAAAGATGTTCAAAGATGATCCTAGCTTAAATTCTGTAATAGAAAATGCCCAATTGTACATAGATGACGCTGAAAAGTTCCAAAAGGATGGACAGGAAGAACTTGCAGTGCTTAGTATCGGATACGCAGAGGGTCTAATGGATGCATTACGTCTATCAAAAGGAGTCGATCCTTGGGCACAGAGTTTATAGATAAATCAAATTGTAATAGTTTCGCTCTAGTGATAATATTTGGATGCGTTTGATAAAGAGATAATCACGGCCTTTTTTGTGGCAACACTTTCGGGGGATATCGCAATTGACATCATCCGAAAAAAGCTTGCCCTAAGCCCAGAGTATGTACAAGAGAGAATAGAAGATCTTGCAAAAAATGGGTTTATTGAAAGTAACAAAAAAACCCTCACCGACCTTGGAAGGAATTCTATACGAGTCGTACTTGCAGGAGGAGTTTTTGACATAATCCACCCAGGACATATTCACACTCTCAGAGCAGCAAAGGCTCTTGACAATGTTCTAGTTGTAGTGATTGCAACAGACAAGACTGCACAGAAGATGAAGAGTCGAATTCCACTTCATAACATGGAGCTTCGCAAAGACTTGGTTAGATCACTTTCAATGGTAGACTATGCCGTAGTTGGATACGAGGGGGACATATTCAAGTCAGTTGAACTCATCAAGCCAAATATAATTGCATTAGGATATGATCAAGTTCATCAAGAGAAGTTCATAATAGATGGATGTAAAAAAATTGGAATTGACGTATCAATTGCAAGACTTCAGTCTCCAATACCAGACATCAAGAGCTCAAAAATAGAAAACGATTACGGCAAGTCAATTTACGGGATCTAGTCCCGCACAGGTTTTACGCTTATTGGAACTCGTATTGTAACTTTCGAGCCAGTTGAAAGTTTTGTTGCTTTTTTGATGTTCTCTTCTGAGATCAGCTCAATTATAGAATCATCGTGATGAGTTCGCTCAAGTAGTATAAGTGCAGCACTTATGCCATTTATTTTTGCAGGATAGCACTTTACCCAACCATATGTTCTCTTGCCATCAGAGAAACCATCAACCAATATTGTGGTATATGCATCAAGGGAACGTTTGGCCTCAATTGATTCCTTGTCTTTTAGTTTTACATTGAGTGTTCCAGGAAATGGGACATAGCCAAGTTTTGTCTTGAATTGTTTTGTGTATCCCTTCATTGACATGTAATATGCTCCTTCACCCATACCAGAGATTATTGTTCCACGAAATTCCAAATGAGCAGGAACTGATTCAAGGCTGGATTTTAGTACAGATGATATCTTGATCATTTCAGAGTGGCCTTTTGTGGTTATTCTTACAGAGACCTTTTGTCCACTTCGTAGTCTTTCCACATATCCATTTGCCTCAAGTTCCATCAGATGCTTTGATGCAGCCTGCTGTGACTTGTTGATGCTTTTTCCAAGAGATGATGTGGTTATTGGGACAAAGTTATATCGTGCACCTTTTGTAAAAAGTTCTGCAAGTGTGAGAATATGTTGAATCTTTAATTCTGACATTAATTTTATGCTACACCGAGCTCTGTAAATGTTTTGAGTGTCAATCCATCAGTTGATTTTAGATTAGCCATTCTGTGGCCAATCAGATACCCAATTCCAGCTTGTTTTGCAGAGTCAACTAGTCGTTGTGTTATAATTCCATCTAGTATCAGATATCGTATTCCAGATCCTGGTGCAAGCTTACCTACAACCTCGCTTACTGGCACCTTGAAGAGTTGATTAGTACCATCATCAAGAGCTATTGCTTCCAATGACTCGTTTAGTTGTGGGTAAACCTTCTTTACAACAATAGCAATGGGTTCATCCTTTACATCTTTGAGCATTGGTTTTGCAGTCTCCTTTTTCATGTCTTCTGCGGTATCTTTTAGAATGTCTGCAATCTGTATAGGAGTAAGTTCTTCAACCTCTACACCTTCTGGTGCTCGATGTACCACATCTACGTTAACAAGTGATTTTAGTTCTTTTAGTATGAACCCACCTGCTCTGTCTCCATCAAGGAATGCAACTACTTTGGCTTTAGAATCACAAAGTGACTTGATTGATTCATCAATTCTTGCACCTTCGATTGCAAGTGCATTATCAAAACCAGCTCGTAATAGATTTATCACATCTGCTCTTCCTTCTACAAGAATTATCCAAGGTGAATCAAACACACCAGAACCGCATGCAAGTTTTTCTTTTCCAAATGATGCAAGCTTACCGGCAGAACCAACATCTGATACATCCTTGAGCATCTCTTCGCCTTCACTGATTGTTTTTGTAGACCACTTTTGCACAATATCCTTTGCTCTATCTACAATCTCTTTTTTCTTGGCAGTGCGTACATCATCAATTGCATCTAGTTTGAATGTTGCCTGGAAAGGACCTACCTTGTCAATGCTTTCGATAGCCGCTGCAATTAATGCAGCAGTGTTGATATCAGTACTCATAGGAATCAGCGCATCTCCCTTTGTTTGAGTAGACGAGGCCGTGGTATTGACTTCTATTCGTCCTACCTTCGACACCTTCTGGAGTTCATTCAGGTTCATTTCTGGGCCAAGCAGACCTTCTGTCTGGCCAAAAATTGCGCCTATGATATCGGCTTTTTCA
>JAKEIJ010000026.1 GCA_022545805.1 Nitrosotalea sp.
GCATAATATGCAAGAAGTTGTATTGGTACTATTTCTACAAGTGGATATAATGATTCATTGATACTTGGTATGTCTATCCAATAATCGTATACGTCACTTGGCTTGTCAGAAATTCCTATTATCTTGGCACCTCTTGCTTTTATTTCTCTAGCTGATGTTAATGTGTCATTGTAGGTGGAATCGTTTGGATTTATGATTAAAACATAAGAATTGGAGTCCATCAGTGCCAATGGCCCATGTTTTAATTCTCCACCTGGAAGACCTTCTGCATGTATGTACGTAAGCTCTTTTAATTTTAGTGAGCCTTCTGAAGCAATTGGATAATGTATGCCCCTTCCTAATACGTAAATATCTGAAACATCTTTTAGTCTCTTTGCAATATCTTTGATCTTCGAATCGTTGGAAATGATCTTCTTGATTGCTTCTGACACTTTTATCAAATCCAGTTCTAAACAACCATCGCATATTTTGTCTACCATCTTGTATAGCACGACAAGTTGTGATGTGAAACTTTTAGTTGCTGCGACCCCTATCTCAGGACCACAATTAAGTCCCATTGAAATGGATGACTGGTGAACTAGTGAAGATGTCATCATATTGACTACTGATATGATTTTAGATCCTGTTTTTTTGGCAATACTTACGGCTTCTAATACGTCTGCGCTTTCACCGCTCTGGGATATTGCTATTAGAATTGATTTCTCTTCAAATATATCTGGAGAAAACTGTGCCTCACTAGAAATTAATGGTTCGACCTTTATCTTTGCATATTTTGAAAAAAGAAATTTTGCAATTAATGCTGCATTGTAACTTGTCCCACTTCCTGTGATGTATACATTTCTTGCATGTTTTATTAAATCAGAAGCCAAATCAATCTCAAGTTTTGTATTATTTCCAGCATTCAGTATTGTTGTTGGTTGTTCTGAAATCTCTTTCAAAGTATAATGTGCATATTGTCCCTTGTATGCATCAGCAAATTCTTTTGATACCTTGGTTATTTGATGTCGTACTGGATTTGCATCAAAATCAAAAATCTTCAACCCATTTCTATCGATAATTACAAATTCTTTGTTATCTGGATAGATTACCTCATCAGTGTATTCTACAAATCCAAGTACATCACTTGAAATGAAATATCCTTCTTTTCCGACCCCAATTATTAATGGCTCATGAAGTCTGGCTGCAGCTAATGTTCCATCTTGAAAAACTGCCACAAAAGCATAATTGCCTTTTAATTCAGCTACTGTGTCTATTATGGATTTTTTAATTTCTTTGGTCTTGTCATAATTGTATTGTAAAAGATTTGCAATTACTTCGCTGTCTGTTTGGCTTTTGAAATTGTAACCTCGCTCTTGTAGATCTTTTTTTAATTCCTCATGATTCTCAATTATTCCATTGTGTACGATTGCTATTTCTCCTGAACTTGATGGGTGTGGGTGGGCATTGGTGTCAGTTACCATTCCATGTGTGGCCCACCTTGTATGACCTATTCCTATAGTTCCAGAAAGTTCATCCAATTTTGCCGCTTTATTTACTTCTATTACTTTACCTACCCCTTTTCTTACACTGATCTGATGTTCTGAAAAAGTTGCAACCCCCACACTGTCATAACCACGATATTCCATTCTCTTTAACCCCTTGACTATTATTGGAGCTGCAGAACTAATACCTAGATACCCTATGATCGAACACATGTTTGATTTCTTATAGATTTTCTTGATAAATAATGATTGCGTGTGTTTTACTCTTACTCAGCTGGTTGTTCAGTTTTTACTTCCTGAACAGGTTGCTGTTTTGCCTTGTTAAGGTCTAATTCTGGTGATAGGTGAATTTGATCTTCCTCTTCCACTTTTACTGTGTATGAAGGAACAGTGACTACTCTATCTCCAATCATCACGTGACCGTGTACTACGATCTGTCTTGCAAGATATGGGCTCTTGATTGATTCTTTTTTCTGAATGAATGTTTGTAATCGTCTTGATAAAAAGTCGGTCACCTTTAGATTGAGTACATCATCTAATGTTGAATTATCTTTGACTAATCCAACTCTTGTAAGTGATTTCATGAGTATTGGTTCTTTTGTACTTCTAACATCTTGTGTTAAAGCTAAAAGTGATCTGGCCTGATTTCTTATTCTAGAAAGTTCCGTATGTGCTTTCCATAGTTCTCTTTTGTTCTTTAGTCCGAAAGTACCTAGTACGTGTAATTCTTCATTTAGCAAATCATAATTGAGTGGACGTTTTGGCTTTCTCCACATTTTGCGTGAATTTTTTGGATGATCTCCCATTTACAATAACCTACTTTTTCTTTTCCGCTGCGGCAGGTTTAGCTGCAGGAGCTGCACCAGCCTTTGGAGCTGCTGCCGCTGCAGGAGCTGCACCAGCCTTTGGAGCTGCTGCCGCTGCAGGAGCTGCACCAGCCTTTGGAGCTGCTGCCGCTGCACCTTCAGCTGGAGCACCAGGTGAACCAGCAGGTAAAACTTTGCCTCCTTTCTTTACTCCTACAGCACCACCTTTTCTACCTGTGGTGCGTGTACTTTGTCCGCGAACTTTTAATCCATATGTGTGACGAAATCCTCTCCAACTGTTCATTCCTTTTTCTCGTTCGATATCATTTCTTACGTTAAAGTCAATATCGGAAGTAATGAGATGAAAGTTATTTCCAGTATCCATATCTTTTCGTCTATTGAGAAACCATGATGGTATGTTGACAGATGCTGGGTCTCTCATTGCTTTTTCTATTTCTTCTACTTGTGATTCTGTAAGAAAGCCTACATTGCTATTGGGATTAATTTTTAATACTTCTAAAAGTGATTTTGCAAAGTTGTAACCAATTCCCTTTACCTGACCAACTCCGATGATGGTCTTTTTTGCACCGGGAATATCCTTACCCGCAATTCTAACTATGTGTCTGAACTCTTGTGAAGACAAGTATTAAAAAATCCCCTGTATCCCCGATAAAAACCATGCTAAAATAATAATACTTTAAATCGCATTTGGCGAGTATTTATTGTAATGGCTCAAGAATTTGCAAATTTTGTTAATAGAAGTTATGACTCTAAACCAAAGTATAGTGAAATCATGGCTGGTCTTCCTGAGGACTATAAACAAATTAAAACATTAAGAGATCTCCTAGAAATTAATTATAAAATAGTTAATGCAAAGGAACAACTTCGCAGAAATTTAATTTCAAAGATAAAATCAAAAAGTGTAAAATATCGTGGGATAGTGGGGTTTGACGATGATGTCGTTCCTGCTTTAGATCGTGCAATATTGTCATGTCATGATATTATTCTGGTTGGTCAAATAGGACAAGCAAAAACTAGGATAGCACAAACAATTGCGGATACTTTACTTTCTCCAATGCCAATAATCCGAGGCAGTATTACAAATGACTGTCCGATGGATCTTCCACCTGGCGATTTGATACTTTTGTTAGAAGATAAAGACAATCCTATGACTGTTCCAAAATTTTACATAGATGGTGAAAGTATGAAAAAAATTCGTAATAACAAACTTGACACTCCCATTGAATGGGTTGACGGCAAAAACAGATTCAAATATGTGCTAGCAACACCTGATATCTCTGTAAAAGATCTAGTTGGTCAGATAGATGCAATCAAGATAACCAGAAATGGTACGGAAATGTATGAAATTGAATCTTATTCTCCTGGTCAACTAATGCAAGCAAAACATGGATTATTCTGTATTGATGAGTTGCCTGTCCTTGATACTAGAAAACAAGTAGCGCTTTTGTCTGTCTTGCAAGAAGGTAGATTCACTACTGGCGCATACCCTGTTATATTTGAGCCAAAAACAATATTTTTTGCTACTGCCAACCCTATTGACTATACTCACTCTGGAAAAATAATTGAACCGTTATATGATAGACTGAAAAGTCACATTCAAACTCATTATCCAAGATCAATAAAAGAAGAAATGTTAATTATAATTCAAGAAGCAAAAATACAAAGATCATTTATTCCAATATTCATGCTAAAAATTCTGACAAGGATTGTTCAAGCAGCCCGTTCCAGTAATGAAATCAATCAAGATAAAGGTGTAAGTGTTCGAATGGGAATACATTGTCTAGAATTGCTTGTAGGGGAAGCAGAGAGAACTAGATCTATAACACATGATATTTTGGCATTACCTAGACCATGTGATGTGTTTTCAATTGAACAATCCGTAAAGTTTGAACTTTCTGAGCTAGATGACACTCCTACAAATCGCTCTAAAGTCCTGAAAAATTTCATCTCTAATTCTGTAAAAAATACTTCTTTAGAATACTTGCAGGATGTAGATCCAAGTATTTTTGACCTGATAAAAAATGAATTTCTGGACAAGTCATTTCAAGTGTCTCAAACAATTCTTGGTTCAAGTGACATGCTCATATCTTACGAAAATCAGTTAAAAAATTTTAATTTTCTCCTTGATTTGGTTACTCGCGTATATTCAAAGGTCACTTCTGATCAGGAACTATTTGTAAAAGAGACTTCAAATTATGGAATTTCTGTTGATAACTTGATAATTTCAGAAAGTATACAAAGTGAGCTTAAAGCTAGTATTGTAGAACTAGTACTTGATGGTCTTTGCTTTGTTGAACCTAAAATTCTAGATAGAAAAGAAGGTGAATACGTTACAAACTGATGCTGTAAAATTTGTCTATTTTCAAAATGAGAATAATAACTCTGAAAATAATACTGAGGATATGTCTGACGAAATGTTCGAGCAAGTTCTTAAATCCGTTGCAACACAGGCCTTAAAAGAAAAAACTCCATCGATGAAAGATCTTGAAACCATACTTGATGATGTAATACAGAATTCTTCATCACAAAATGAATCCAA
>JAKEIJ010000004.1 GCA_022545805.1 Nitrosotalea sp.
TGCAAATAAGAAGTTTAATCTTGCTCAAAGAATACTGTTGGTGGACTTGGGAAATACTCAAGTGCTTTTAGAGGTAATGAATAAAACAAAAACAACAGTGAGAGTAATTTCGCAAACCGAAATAAAAGGTGTTATTCTGCGCAAGTCCACCATTCATTCTTCAACAAATAAGATCCTAGCACGTGCAAATTCTAAAATATATAGTAAATATTTACCATCTAAAATACTATCACAAATTCGTGAACGTAAGATTGGTATCGGCAAGATATTTCTATGCCATAAGTTAGATATTTTCAAGAGTATTACTGAAATAGGATATGTCCAGAGAGTAGGTATATTCAAAAATTACTCGCTATATCATGATCACAATCTAATTTGCACCATAACAGAAAATTTCCCATTGAACTCAACTAATTTAGTTAAAAAATAGTTTTATGTCTTTTTCATGTATTTTAGTTTGTATATTTACATTTCATCAAGTCATTTGGTTCCGTATGCAAGATCATTTAAGTAGTTGATCTCAATCTTCTAGTTTAATGAATTCAAGGTTGGCGTTAGTTTGTACGGTAGCAGCCACATTATCATTTTTGATAATCGGGCTCTACACAACATCAAATCAAATGGTCGCACTTGGGCAAGATAATGCAACTGCCCCGAAAAATGAAACTTCATCAATGGCTATGATGAATGCAAATATGACTAGTGAAGGCAAGATACCATCACTGTCAACACCGGGCGAGAAAACATTTTACGTATTTACCACCGAAATTGAAGGTGTTGATGAGGGGAAACTTAAGGTTGCAGGAGATGTATTCTCGTTAAAAACGCTTGTTGCAAACAAGGGCGACAAAGTAACAATTCATTTCTACAATGTAGATCCGGTCAAAGATGAGAGACATTCATTGACAATTGGCGATCCATATGCTGTAAACATTGACCTCGGATATGCCGAAAGTGGTAATGCCACATTTACTGCAGACAATGTGGGTGTTTTTCAATTCTATTGTAAATACCATCAACCAGTTATGGAAGGACAACTCGTCGTATTGCCATAAATTTTTTATTTTTTAGCGGCCTTTTTTTTCATTTCTTTTCTCGATCATGTAGGCTACTATCTTCCTTGATTTTGCCCACAGCCATGGTTCAGGATATTGATAGGATCAGCAAATAGTTAGAATTTTCAAATCATATATACAATCTTGTCGTATACCCTATGATTGAAACCCCACTCCGGACCAAATACTATCAGGGAATATGATCTTATTGTTATTGGAAGTGGCGCTGGACTTGAAGTCGCACATGCAGCAGCACAAAGCGGTTTGAAAGTTGCAATTGTAGAAAAAAGTAAAATGGGTGGAACTTGTCTTAATAGAGGTTGTATTCCGTCCAAACTTCTCATACACACCGCAGACATAGTAGAGACGCTAAGGACAGCTCATTTATTCGGTATAAATATTGAAAAGTATTCAATTGATTTTCAGAAAATAGTCCAAAGAGTAAATACTCTTATAGATTCGGATTCGACTGATATAAGAAAATCTCTTGAAAATTCTGACAATCCAAAATTATATAATTCTGAGTGCAAATTTGTTGCAGAAAAGACCTTATTGATAGGCAAGGAGAAAATATATTCAAATAAA
>JAKEIJ010000027.1 GCA_022545805.1 Nitrosotalea sp.
AAACCAGAACAGGTTACAATACTATTGTTCTAATTGCAAAAACGTCTTACATGAGACGGAGTATGAGGTGGAACCGTCTCAGGTCGTAGAACCATGTCCTTATTGTGGTTCTCTTTTGTATGATTCTCTACAGAAAAGACCCGTGGTATCAAAATTACAAAAGTCCGTCCTATTTCAGAGTGCATCTCATGTACCAAGGTTAACAATCGATATAGAAAAAATGGATTCACAACTGCATCTTTTTAGCTTGGGACAAAAGGTAGCAATCATTGGTAACCATTCACAGAAATTACTCGAAAGACTAGTGGTACGTGCTCAGCTTCCACACCGATACGGTGGACTAGATTCATATGTTATACTAGTGGATGCAGGAAATAGTTCAGACCCATATCTTGGTATAAGCTTTGCACGACAATATGGATTAGATATAAAAGATGTTTTATCAAAAACAATTTCATCACGCGCATTTACTGTATATCAACTCGAAAATCTGATGACAAATGAACTGTTTGATGTTGTATCAAAATACAATGCAAAGGTTGTAGTAATATCCGAACTTCTATCAATGTTTGATGATACTTATCTTGATAAAACAGACGCAAAACTATTACTTGATTCCATATTAGAATCCATTTCAAAACTAAAACAATGTCTAGTTATAATATCAATTTCAAAATTGGGAAGATATGGGCATGTTGTCAGGAGAGCATTTGATAGAACCATCATGTTATCAGACCAAGATGATGCCGTAACAATAAAGATCGACAACAAAAATTATTCGGTAAAAAAATCCAAGATGGAAATTATTTCTCACAGGTGATACTTTGGGTAGAACAATTCCGTCATTTAGGATTGTATTGATGCAGGAAGAGAAACAATGGAAGTCATTCAGAGATGCATTAGATAAAAAAGACAAGGCTTGTTTTGATAGGTTATTTCTTGCCTCAAGGTTACACATCTCTGCATGTGTAATGGCTGCAAAACCTGTCAGAGTCCACGCCATTTTGATGGCTATTTTGCTATATCAGTACAAACAACTTCTCACCGTGAGAGGGGACTAGATGGCACTTTTTTCAAATGATGACCTTTTGGCAAAGGAAATTGAAGCCTGGAAGGGGTTTTCAGACGGATTGAGAGCAGAAGACCAGAAGATTTTCAGACAAATGCTAAAGCAATGCTACAAGCACATAAGGGCCATTAATGCCAAGGGGGAGGCATTTCCGACAGAATCCATACTAATGTCACTTGTGTTATCACAACAACAGATAATCGAGTTTCTACTAAAGAAGATCAAAACCAAATGACAACAGGATTTCTCTTTGATTCGTATCCTGTAGGAAATACCATGGTATCTTGGATAAAGGATAACAACTCCATGACTAGGATTGAAGATGTTTGGACTCCGTCGATTTATGTCGCATGTAATAACAAATCAGACCTTGAAAAACTATCTGACAACAAGAAAATTCTCCCCTATGTAATCAAGGCAGATCAAGTAAAGAGATTTGAAAAAGTAACTGATTTGGAAAAAACTCTGGTACTGCAAATACAATTACAGGATTCAAACTCAATTTTACAGCTTGCAAAAGCAATAGAAACATCATACAAATTTGGAAAATTCAGATTATACAATGTAGACGTGCCTCCCACCCAGAGTTATTTCTATGAACATGACATATTTCCATTTGGCAAGTTTTCTAAAAACGGTTCGTGGACATCACATGATGATATCGAGTCAACTGACTATGAAATCCCTGATTTCAAGATAATGCATCTGTCTATCATTCCAAAAAAGCAAAACAAACTAGCCAGGTTTTCAGACAAGATTGGTTCTATCATTTTAGATGATATCACGGTATCATCAAACGATGAAGTAGATACAATACTAGAATTTGTGAAGACAATCAAGGACCAAGACCCAGATATCATCATCACAGAAAATGGTGATACCTTTGATTTCCCGTATCTCATACACAGGGCACAGGAACATCACATCTCAAACAGGCTTGTTCTAGGAAGGGAAAAAGTGCCTTTACAGAAGCCAAAACAGGCAGGAACGTCATTTTTCTCGTATGGTAGAATGTACTTCAAGCCAACTACAATCAAGCTATTTGGTCGCATCCACATTGACTGTAAAAGCTGCTTTATCTGGAATGAGGAAAATGATCTTCACGGCATTTACGAGATATCACGCGTATGCAGAATGCCCCTGCAGACAGCATCTCGAGCATCGATTGGAAAATGCATGAGCTCATTACAATTCTACAATGCAACAAAGCGAGGTCTACTAATTCCATGGAAGCCAACCATGGCAGAAGCCTTCAAGCCTAGAAATGAATTGTTAATTGGCGATAGAGGCGGACTGATATTCGAACCAGAGATTGGTGTATATGAAAATGTTGTAGAGCTTGACTTTGCATCATTGTATGGTACTATAATGGAAAAAAAGAATATTTCAGCTGAAACTATTCTATGTAATTGCTGTCCTGATTCAGAAAACAAAGTACCAGAACTGAATTATCACATCTGTAAAAGAATAGGCATTGTTCCGCAAACACTGAAAATACTGCTGAAGAAAAGAAAATTGTATACAGAATTACTTGCAAGAGGACAAGATAGCAAATCAAACATCTATGAAGCAAGAAAATCTGCATTGAAATGGATACTTGTTACATCATTTGGTTATCTCGGATTTAACAATGCCAAGTTTGGCAGAATTGATGCACACATGGCAGTTTGTGCATTTGCAAGACAGATCCTGTTGCAAGCTGTGAGAATTTCTGAACAAAATGGATTCCAAGTCTTGCATGGAATTGTGGATTCATTATGGCTTTACAAAAAAGGTTCTACAAGAAAAGAACATGAACAACTTCGAGATGAGATTGCGCATGCCACTGGCTTTGATATGTCACTTGACGTATACAAGTGGCTAGTTTTCCTATCATCAAAGGAGGATGAGACGATACCTGTGGCAAACCGCTATTTTGGTGCATTTGATACTGGGAAACTGAAGATCCGAGGTACAGAAACTAGAAGGCATGATACTCCCATGTTTTTCAAAAAATGCCAGATGGAGATTTTGGTATTGATGGCAACTGCAAATAACATATCGAAAGTACAAGATCTGATGCCCCAGGTATTAGAAATTTACAAAAAGTATTGTACGATGCTTGAGAACCAGATAGTGAACCCTGAAGACTTGGCATTTACCACTAGGGCATCAAAAAATACAGATGATTACAAGATAAATTCAATACAAAAAGATGCAATGTTGCAACTAAAGGAAGAGGGTGAGCTAGTCAAGGCAGGGCAGAAAGTACAATATGTTATCACGGATTATTCTAGAAAGACAAAAAGGACAAGCCCATTGAGCATGGCAAAAAACAAGTACGATGTCAAAAGATATGTAAAATTACTTGCTCAAAGTTGCTCTACTGTAACAAAACCATTTGGAACCGAAATTACATTTGAAGAAGGATTAAAAAGATCATTACATTCTTCCTCAAAATTTTACAATTGTTGATACAATGTTTATTTGCATATACCACGAATCTTCTATTAGACGAGCTAGTGCTAATGAGACGCTTGGTCTATATATTTTAAAATCATCTAATACGCATGCGAAATTCTAAAATGGCCGCTCTTGTAATATCGGTGGTTGCAATAGCTTCTGTTGCAGCATATGGAGCATATTCTATTAATTCCGGAATGTTTGTTGCACCAACTCAAGAAGTCCAAGTATCAAATTATTCAGCAGCGAATAACACACTAAACCCACAAATCACTTTACTGAACAATAATGTCACTTCTCTTGGTAACGTAACAAACGGCTCTTCATATAACACAGGAAACCCACAAATTAGTTCAATGAACAATAATGTCACTTCTCTTGGTAATGTAACAAATCCATCTATTTACTCTAATACATCTCCAAGTTACCTTAATTCGTCAAGGATAATCATATCCTCAGGTGCAGGATCTGAGGGTCCAAATGGTGTTTGTGTAACTAACCATAATTGTTACAACCCAAGTGTTATGAATATAAAAATGGGTGCACAAGTTACATGGATGAACTCAGATTCTGTAACTCACACTGTAACAAGTGGTAAATCAACGGACTCTAAGACTGGAACCTTATTTGATCAAACAGTCTCGCCAGGAAAGTCGGTCTCTATCACTATTAATAATTCTGGAACAATTAATTATTTCTGTAAGATACATCCATGGATTACAGGTCAGTTAATTGTTGTAACAAATCCTTCTATGAACCCACAAATTAGTTCAATGAACAATAATGTCACTTCTCTTGGTAATGTAACAAGTGGCTCTTCATATAACACCGGGATTACGAAGTAATTTCAATACACAAAGATACAATACTACGACTAAAGGAGGAGAATGAACGTTTTGAGATTTTACGAAAGTAATAAACCAAAAATAATACAAAAAAGTAAGATAAAATACATTTAATCAAATAGTTCTTGATCTAAACTCTAGGTTTAAATTAGAACCTAGAGAAAATCTCCGAGGTTATAGACATTTGGGATCTTTTTTTAAATTAATTTTAAAATTTGTTTTCAAAATTGATAAAAACAATATTCGAAAATCTAGAAATCTCATTCATCATATGTTATAGTCATAATCTTGAGGAAATTTACACGATTTGGGTTTACTGAATTTTATCTCTTTTTAAAATAAAAAATAGTCCGATTCATGATGCAGATATTAGTAAAGATAAATACAGATGATAGCAAAACAACCGCAATTTGGGATTAATTCGGGTAAATGCCTCATTAATTTTTAATTTTTGAGCGATAGTTATATACTTGCTTTTATACACGTAATCGTGCTGACTACAATAGATAAAAAAATTCTGAAAACCCTTCTTGAAACTAAGGGAAAGGTCTCTTCAGATATGTTAGCAAAAAAATTGAACCTTCCAAGATCCACAGTGCAACGAAGAAAACAAGATCTAGAAAAACGATTCTTACAGTTAACATATACGCTGAATTTTGAGGAAATGGGTTTTAGGCGCTTAGATTTCTTTATTTTTACTAACAATGGCAAGACATCTTCTGTTGCAAAAAAGTTATTGAAAATGGATGAAGTGGTCGAGGTAGGTAGGGGTTTTGGCACACATACGATCCACCTCAAAGCTGAGGCAATAATTAGGGACAATAAGGAACTAACGGACTTGATTGAAACTATAAAGATACTGGATGGGGTCATGGAAGTTAAATGGGTAGAGATTATCAAAGTTGTGGGAAGAAAGAAACTCACATCCTCCATCATTGACAAGATATGACATGAATCTAGATGCAAAAATGAAAAATCCATCTTATGAGCAGAAAACTGTTATTAATGAGCATTTAGACCAAGTTTATTGGTAACTAAGACTTTTTAGCCTAGAGTGCACTATACTCTCCTGATGAATTTAGATGAGAATGATGGAAAAATTTATTTTATTCGTACCTCGTCGGAATTAGCATTGAAACATTGTAATATGATATTATTCCAAATGGGGAAATTTATTGTCGTCTTCTAAGTCTATTCTATCATTAATAGATAAAAAAATCCTGAAAATACTTCTTGAACCTAACGGTAAGATCACTTCTGATATGATCGCAGAAAAATTAAATCTTCCAAGATCAACGGTGCAACGAAGGAGACTAATGCTTGAAAAACGATTTCTTCAACACAATTATACCTTAAAGCTCGAAGAGCTGGGGTTTAGGCGTATAGAATTTTTAATTTCTACTGAACACGGTAAGACTGTTCCAATTGCTCAAGATCTTCTAAAACGTGATGAAGTTGTTTATGTGGGTAGAAGTGTCGGAGCGCATACTATCGACCTAAAAGTAGAATTGATCATCAAGGACAGTGCGGAACTACTGGAATTACTTGAGCTGGTAAAGGGAATGCCCGGAGTCCGAGATGTAGAATGGACAGAGATTGTCAAAGTGGTGGGAAGGAAAAAGTCAATACCAATTGGAATAATCGACAGAATGTGAGTCTCTGAAATTTCCCTTATCATCATAATAATGGATGAACCAGTGTTTCTTTGTATCCTGCTGGTCTGCCCGGCAGACTTGAACGTTTGATTTCTTGATTGACATAATCGATCTTGGTAATTGAAGATATTTCATAACATGTGATTTCTGGAACTGTTTTATTGTAAACTGGGAACCGGAAGGCTGTTAGAATGTATATTCATAACCTACACTTTTTTCACATACTTTAAATTATAATGTGTGCATAAAGTCTTTGACATCGGTTCAAACCGTAGGGGAACATTGCCTGGCAGTTGGGGGCGCTTGACTGCCAGGCGCTTTTAATTAATAACTTTGGAGAGTCTTTCTGTCTGATTTTTGATGTACTCAAAACCTTCTTGCCAGAAACTCTCAGAAGTTATGTCGATTCCGTGCTCCTTGAGTAGGTCTTCTGGTTTTTTCGAGCCGCCTGCAGCAAGAATACCTACATAGGTTGAAGCAAATCCTCTGCCCTCTTTTCTGTATCTCTGGTATAGTGATAAGGACAGCAAGTTGCCAAATGAGTATGAATAACAGTAAAACGGGGAATGGTAAAAGTGCGGTATGCATGTCCACTCTGCTCCAAAATCAGGAGTAATGTCAACTGAATTTCCAAACTGATCCTTTAGAGTCTTCATGTATTCTGATGTGATATCTTGAACCATGGCACCGTTTCCAATTCGTTCGTGTGCTGCTATTTCAAAGAGTGTAAAGTATGCTTGTCTTCCTACTGTTGCATACAAGTCATCCAAATGTTCAACCAGTATGGCCTGTTGCTCATCATCTGAGACTTGGTCCAAGATCTTGTTGAACAATAACATTTCAGAAAATGTTGAAGCTGTTTCTGCAAGAGGTAACGGAGCTTCTGCTATGAATATTGATTTTCCAGATGCTGCAATGCTGTGTATTGCATGTCCCAATTCATGGGCCAAAGTGAATACATCATTTGTTCTACCCTTGAAGTTTACCAAGACATATGGTGTTATCCTGGGAGATATGGTACTGCAAAATGCACCGCTTCTCTTTCCAGGTCTGATGGTAGAATCCACATGTCTTTGGACAAAAACTCTCTTGGCATATTCGCTTAGCTGGGGACTGAAATCATTTAATGTGTCTAGAACAAGTTTTACTGCCTTGTCATAATTGTACTTTTTTTCTTCTCTTTTTTGAATCGGTGCATAAATGTCATATCGTCGTAGTTTTTTCATATGTAGTATGCGAGCTTTTTGTAAAAAGAACTTGCGAAATACATCTGAATTTTTCTTGCAGACAGACAAAAGTGCATTAACTGTCTTGTCGTCAGTGTCATTTCCAATGTTTCTAACTGAAATTGGAGACGAGTATCCGCGTATCTGAATGCATTCGTCTTTCCAGTTTGAAACTATGTTTTGATAAATCTCTCCTAAAACACCCTTGTTCTTGTCAAACTCTGATAATAGCGCCTTGTATGCAATCTCTCTTGTCTTTGGCTTGTGGTTTCGAATCAGGACTGATAATTCTTCTCTATTGTATCTTCTTGTCTTGCCATCGATTTTTACCTCAAAGACAAACGCGTTTGTTATCTTGTCATAAATTTTGACAAGCGCAGAATGTCCAGTGACATCTAAAGTATTGATTATCCTCTCTTCTGGCTCTGTAAGGGAATATTTTGCAAGCAGACGCTTGTATCTTAAAAACTCGCGCAATTCCCCCGATGACTCCATCAGTCTCTGGGCATTTTTTTCATCAATTTGTTTTTTCCACCATTGGTCAAAAAACAGGGTCTGGTTTTCAAGTTGGGCCCCTAACTTTCTCATCCTTGAAACTAACGATGTTGCCTTGTCCGACTGCGTATCTGATGAATATTCTAATGACGCATAGCCTGAAACTCTGCCAAATTCATCTGTAATATCTTCCAGTGTATGAAGCATTGTTATGAATTTCTTCTCAGATATGGTAGACTTGAGTAACTTTTTGTTCTTCTCAAAGTTTTTGACATTATTTTGTATGATTTTTAGGCGTTTTTCAAATTGTGGTGACTCGGGATCCTTTACAAGTTCGCTTAGATCCCATTTTTCCTCTTTGAAAACTTGCATCCGACTCCAGCTTCTAGTTTCTTCTTAAAATACTATGTGGAAAGCAATGGTTTTTGTTTTGTTATACAAGTATTGATTTGAAATAGGATTTGAAAAATTCTATAGTATGATTGATATGAACAATTTGTGCACACGTCTTAAATATGAAAATTACAATATTACTTGTATGAGCATGACAGCATGGCATTGTTATCGATGTAATCTGACTTTCAAGGAAAAGTCTCATGTTGCTATGCATAACGAAATCTCCCGACATGACGCAAGAGAAGTAGAAATTCCACAATAGGTTTCTACTTAATTTTCCAAGTCATTTCAAAATCTTATTGTGTAAAACCTTGCAAGTATTTATTTAGCCCAAAAATAAGTTAGTCGTTCGTGGACCATCACAATTTTAAGGGAAAGGACATCCCTCACCTAAAGATAAAACCCAACATGGGTATTGATGATTTGGTGGATATTTTCTCAAGTACTGGCTATAACGCCAGGCAACTTGGAGATGCTGCCAAGTTATACTGTAAAATGATTGAAGATGACGCTACAATTTGTCTTACCGTGGCAGGCGCCATGACCCCCGTTGGATTCGGGGGTTTGTTCAAGTCCTTGATAGAGCGTGGCTTTGTTGACTGGATAGTCTCCACTGGCGCAAACGTATACCATGAGGACCATTTTGCATGGAACCTGCCTGTAAAGCAGGGACATTTTGAAGTGGATGACATGGTGCTTTATGAAAAAGATATTGTTCGAATCAGAGATGTCTACATCAAAGGTGATGAAACACTCAAGGCAGAAGACAAGATTGTGCAGAAAATGTTTACAAAGAATTTGCTTGACAAACCATTTACAACAGCTGAATTCTGTAACGCAATGGGAAAATACTCTAAACAACATTCCAAAAATCCAGAACGCAGTTTTGTTGTAACTGCATATGACTACGATGTTCCAGTCTATGTCTCCACTTTGAAGGACTCGTCACTTGCATTAGACTTGGCACCGCTACGACTTGAAAACAAGATACACAGTCTTGACTTTGTACGAGAAATCATAGAACAAGCAGCAATATTGTACAATTCCAAAAAGTCTGGAATACTAGAATTGGGCGGAGGTGTGCCAAAAAATACTGCACAACAGACTGGTCCACTACTAGATCAAATACTTGGCTTAGGTCATGGGGGACAAAATTACATTATCCAAATTACTGATGCAAGACCAGACACTGGTGGACTGTCTGGTGCAACATTGCAAGAAGGAAAGAGCTGGGGTAAGGTAAAGGATGCACATGAAGATGTGATAATGGTATATACTGATGCAACAATTGCATTTCCAATACTCTGTCTTTATGCACTAAGCAATGAAAAACCAAGAAAACCAAAGAGGTTGTACAAGAAACTACCAAAATATTATGAAGACCTATCCAAGGCTTATTTTAACAAAAAGCGTTAGACTGCAAATTTCTAAAATTAATAAAAGAAAATCAAATGATGTATTTTATTGCATATCTAGAATCGACTAAATCT